>CAKPKG010000010.1 GCA_934167165.1 uncultured Clostridia bacterium | reverse complement strand
AGGTGATAACAAATAAATTATTATCTTGCTAGAATTTCAGCATACATCTAGCTCTCTGTTAGTTTTACTTTATTTGTGTTGTCCTTTTCTTTGTTTTTAATATTTATTATGCATAAAATATTATCACACTTTTTTCTTTTAATCAAGCTATTCCGTAAGATTTAATTGTTTTCTTCTTCTTTTTCAGTTATTTTTTCAATGCTAACTACTTTTCCCTCGTTTGTTCTCATTAGTGTTACACCTTGTGTTGATCTTCCTAGAACACTAATTCCTGCAACATTTAATCTTATAATTGTTCCTGTATCTGTAATTAACATTACATCATCTGCTTCTTCAACAATTCTAATACCTACAATATTTCCTGTTTTTGGTGTTACTTTATATGTTATTACACCTTTTCCTCCTCTTGTTTGTACTCTATATTCGTCTAATTCGGTTCTTTTTCCAAATCCATTTTCTGTTATTGCAAGTAATGTTGCATTTGCGCCGGTTATAATTGATTCCATTCCTATTACTTCGTCATCTTTGCTTAATCTTATGCCTATTACACCTTGTGATACTCTTCCCATTGGTCTTACATCTTTTTCATCAAATGTAATTGACATACCACCTTTTGTAACTAAAACAACATTATCTTCTCCATCTGTTAATCTTACATCTATTAATTCATCATCTTCTTTTAATGTTATAGAAAGAAGTCCTGTTTTTCTTGCTGAATTATATTCTGCTAAACTTGTTTTCTTTATAATTCCATTTTTAGTAGCAAATAATAAATATTTACCTTCTGCAAAATTTTGAATTGGAATTATTGCAGATACCTTTTCTCCTGCATCTAAGCTTAATAAATTTACAATAGCTGTTCCCCTTGCTGTTCTGCCTGCTTCTGGAATTTCATATCCTCTTAATTTATATAATTTACCTTTGTTGCTAAAGAATAAAATTGTATCATGAGTTGATGCTGTAAAGATTTGTTTAACAAAATCATCTTCTCTTGTTGCAATTCCTGTAATTCCTTTTCCACCTCTTTTTTGGCTTTTATATGTATCTATTGGCATTCTTTTTATATATCCAAAGTGAGTTAACGCAATTACAGATTGTTCTTCTTTAATTAGATCTTCGACATCAATATCTCCTTCTGCTGCAACTATTTTTGTTAGTCTTTCGTCTCCGAATTTATCTCTAATTTCTATTAATTCATCTTTTATTATTCCATAAACTAATGTTTCACTACTTAATACTTCTTTTAAGTATGCAATCAACTTCATTAATTCATTATACTCGTCTTCTATTTTTTCTCTTTGCAATCCAGATAGCGTTTTTAATCTCATATCTAGTATTGCTTGAGCTTGTATTTCAGAAAGTCCAAATCTTTCCATCAATCTTTCTTTTGCATCATCATATGCCGCTCTAATAATTGCAATTACTTCATCAATGTTGTCTAATGCTATTTTTAATCCCTCTAAAATATGTGCTCTTGCTTCTGCTTTGTCTAAATCAAATTTTGTTCTTCTTAATACTACATTTTTTCTATGTTCAATATAATAGTCTAAACATTGTCTTAATGTTAGTATTTTTGGTTCTCCATTTACAAGTGCAAGCATTATTATTCCAAAAGTATCTTGCATTTGTGTGTTTTTATATAATTGATTTAAAACAACTTGGGGATTTGCATCTCTCTTCAATTCTATTACTATTCTTACTTTATCTTTTCTATCAGATTCATCTCTAATTGCAGAAATTCCTTCCAATCTTTTTTCTTTAACTAAATTTGCTACATGCTCTATTAATTTTGCTTTATTTACTTGATATGGAAGTGAAGAAACTATTATTCTTTGTTTATTTCCACTCATTTCTTCTATTTCAGCTTCTGCCCTTAAAGTAATTTTTCCTCTACCTGTAGTATATGCTTGTTTAATACCTTCTCTTCCTAAAATTGTTGCTCCTGTTGGAAAATCTGGTCCTTTTATTACAGACATTAAATCTTCATCTGTTACTTCATCTTCATCTATTATTTTTATAATTCCGTTTATAACTTCTGTTAAGTTATGTGGTGGAATATTTGTTGCCATACCTACCGCTATACCAGATGAACCATTTACAAGTAATGCTGGTATTTTTGCTGGTAATACTGTTGGCTCTTGTAGTCTATCATCAAAGTTTGGCATAAAGTCAACCGTATTTTTTTCTATATCTGTAAGCATATTTACTGCTATTTTAGACATTCTTGCTTCTGTGTAACGATATGCAGCTGGTGGATCACCATCAACAGAACCAAAGTTTCCATGTCCATCTACCATCATATATCTTAATGAGAAGTCTTGTGCCATTCTAACTAATGCATCATATACAGATGAATCCCCATGTGGATGATATCTACCTAAAACGTCTCCAACTGTTGTTGCACATTTTCTGTATGGCTTGTCTGGAGTAAATCCGTCTTCATGCATTGTATATAAAATTCTTCTATGTACTGGTTTTAATCCGTCTCTAACGTCTGGAAGAGCACGTGCTACAATAACACTCATAGCATAGTCTATATATGCTGTTCTCATCTCGTTCTCAATATCTCTTTGTATAATATTTTCTTCTGCCTTATCCATTATTTAAACCTCTTTTCATACATTATTTCATCTTTTCATATTATATATTAACAAATTTGAATATGCAAGGAAAAAAGCAAAAAAAACTTACGGAAATGTAGGCTTACAAACGAAAAAACCACACAAGCAACTTTTCTTATTTTATACTAATTTATTTGCAAGTTCTAATTCTTCTTGTGAAAGATTGAAGTTTTTTCCATTATTTTTTATTAGATTATGTATGTTTTCTAGCTGTCTAGCTTTTGTTATAATGTTTTCTAATGGCAACACTTTTTCTAATTCCTTTTCTATTTTTTTGAATTGTTTATCCATATTGGTAAAATCTTTTTCTTCATAATAACTTTTCCATTTTTCTATATATTTATCTATTTTTTCAACACTTTCTACCTGTGAATCTAGATTGTTTTCTATATTATCACTAACATTGTTTAATATAATATTTTTTCCTTTTTTAATTAAATTTGCAGTGCTACTTTTTATTAATTTATTTGTTTTTGCTTTTTTTATTCCCCAATCCAATACATTAGATATTGAATCTATTAAACCTCCTTTTTTTATTGCTTCTTTTATTTGTGAAATATTTTCAAATTTACCTGTAAATATTCCCAAAAAACTTTTTCCCAAATCTACAGCATTGTCTATTGCTGTTTTTATGCCTTCTTTGAATCCATCTGTAATTATGCTATCTTTAATTTCTATTACTTCATCTTCTAAAAAATTTGGAAGTAATGCTTTTATTCCAAAATCTATTCCTAAATTTATGGCTTGTCCTAAATTGGTATCTAAAAAATTCTTTTGTTTTTCATATGTTGCATTTTCTATATTATTATTTTTTTCTAAATTAATATTATTATTAATTTCTAATTTGCTTGTTTCCATATTTTTATTCCTTTCTTAATTTAATTTTAATTTTTTAATTATGTTTAAATATTCTTTATTTATTTTTTTATTTAGTATTTTTAGATTATTATTAATTATCAAATTATATTTACTGCTAAAATTAATTTTTCCTAATATTTTAAAATCGGAAAATAAATTTTTTAATATTTTGCTATTTATTGAATTTATATTTATTTTATTAAAAACAACTTTTATTTTTTCTTTTTTTATTTTCCATTTATTTATATATTTTTCTAGTATTTTTTTAGTTTTATTTAATTCAATCAAATTAGCATCAGTTAAAAATATTATTTCATCTGAATTAATTAATATTTCTTTTGTATAATTGCATGAATATTCTGAAGTATTATCTATTATAATTAGATCATATTTTTTAGAAAAATTATTTAAAATATTTTTTATTTTATTTTTTTCCAAATAATTATTCTCTGCAAAAAATATTTCAATTTTAGAAAGTAAATCTATATTATTACTTATTTTTATTATTGTTTTTTCTTTTTGCTTTTGTGCATCATATCCAAATATTAAATCTAAGCTTTTATTAAAAATATCAAAATCTATTATTAATATTTTTTTGTTTTTTATGTTTTTTGAAAATAAAGAAATAAAAACACTTTTTCCTACACCTGCTGCACCAACAATACTTATTATTGCATTTTTTCTATTTATTGTTTCTCCTGTTTTTCTTAATATTATTTCTTTTAATCTTATTATTTCTTTTTTTATTTTAATTTTTATTTTTTCTATTTTATTTGTTTTGCTTTTTTTATTTTTTTTATTTTCTAATATCATTTCTTTTAATATTTCTATTTCTTTATTAATTTCTATTTGACTTGTTTTTTCTTCTTTTTGTTTTATATTATTAATTAATTCATCTATAGTAATTTGATTATTATAAAAAATTGATTTTATATTTTTTTGAATTAAAAACTCTTTAATTTTGCTATTCTTGTTTTCTAATATTAATATTATTTCTATATCACTATTAAATTCTTTGATTTTGTTTATTGTTTCTTTAATTCCTATATTTCCAGGTAATAATTCACTTATTATTATTAAATTAATTTTGTTGTTTTTTTCCAGTATTTCTATTATTCCTTCTTGATATTGTATATCATTTTCTACAACATTATAATTTGTTTGTTCTTTTAATATTCTATTTATTTCTGGATTTTGCAAAGCTGTTAATATTCTCATTTTTATTCCCCTTTATACTATAATTTCTTTTTCAAATTCTGCTACATCTATTTTTGTTAGAATATGTTCATCTCCAACAAACATTAAACATTCGCCTCTCTTTAGTGATTTTATTTCTATTTTTTCTTTTTCTGATAAATTAGTATATTTATTTAAAATTAAAATGTTTTCTTCTTCTAAAGCAAAGAATATTTTATTACTAGAATTATTTAAAATACTTTTTCCATATGTTCCATCTTCTAAACTGAATATATCTGATATATCTTGAGTTATTGCTACACTACTCCCTCCATATTTTCTTATTGTTTTAAATATTTTATATATAAAACTTGCAACATCTTTATTTGAAGTTACTCCTATTAGTCTCCAAATTTCATCAAGATAAATAGTCTTTTTTATTGTTCTATCTTTTTTTATTTTGTCCCAAAATAAATCTGTAAATAAATACATTCCATACTTTAAATTTTCTTCTCCTAAATCGTAAACATCTGCAATTATTAACTTGTTATTAAATTCAATGTTCGTATAATTATTAAAAAAGCTTAAAGACCCTTTTACAAAAGGAATTAATTTTATTTGCATTTTTTTAGTTTTTTTATCTTTTCCTAAAATATTATATAAATCTTCAAGTAATGGCATATCTTTGCTTTCTTTAAAAATCGGCTTTATATTTATTTTATTTTTTTCTTTTTTATACAAACTATTATCATCAAAAGTTATTTTCTTTTCTTTATAACAAAGTATTAATTTTTCCTCTAGCAAAGCTTTTTCTTCTTCATTTAATTCTCCAAATATTAAATTAAAAAATCCTATTAATCTACTAATTTTTGTAGCTAAAAATCCCTTCTCATCTTCTATACTTTCTTTTCTTATATCTAAAATATTTATATATGTTTGTGAATTGGGTCCTATTTTTATAATACTTCCATTTAAGTTTTTTGCTATTTTTTCGTATTCTCTTTCTGGATCTACTACATATTGCTCTATTTCTAAAAATCTATATCTTAATATCATTAATTTTGTATAAAACGATTTTCCGAGAGCCACTTGTTCCAAAAATACACATGTTTGCATTTTTATATTTTTCTTGATTATATTTATCAATAAAAACTAAAGAATCATTATAAATATTAGTTCCGCAAAAAATTCCACTTTCATCAAAAATACTAGAAGAAATAAAAGGATATGTAGCAATTAATCCACTTGTTAAAATATTTCTTTTTGCAGCATACTTAACATCATTGTTGTTTTCCATAATTGGTAAACATGATAAAAATAATTGTTCTTGCCTAAAATTTGCTCTTCTTGTTTGCATTCCGAGTACTTTGCAAAACGCCTTCTATTTTATTTAATAAATATTCTTGTTCTTCTATCTTTTCTGAAAATATATTTAAATAAATATATAAAAAATATATATCTTCATTATTTACTTGTATTTCTTTTCTAATGTATTTTGCATCATTGTATGTAAAAACCGCAATATCACTATCTTGTTTATTTTTATTTTCTTCTTTTAAATCTACTCCTACATTTGCTATGTTATATGTTAATTTTCTAATTATTTTATATGGATCTTGTTTTTCATAAAAAATAGATAAATTTAAATTCATATTTAAATCTAATATTTTTCTTAATATTAAATTAGTATACTCTCTATAATAATTAACAACTATTATTCCTGAATAATACATATTATCTATTTCTAAATACCTAGGATCTTTTAGATTTATATATGCTGGAGCTATATTATCTTTTTGAGAAAATATTCCTTCTATTGTTTTTTTATTATTTTCTTTTTTATTAAAAAATTTAATTTTCTTCCCTCCTTTTATATAATTTAATTAATTTTAATTTTCTAATAAATCTTTTCTGGAATTTAAAAAAGAATATAAAACTTTTTCAGTCATTTTTTTATCTGATATATCTATAACAACATTTCCACATCTTGATAAACATTCTTTAATATTAAAATATTTATCATTTAATTTATCAAATATTATTTTTTCATTAATATTTATTTTTTGTTTTTTTATTTCTGGAATTTCTTTAATTAGAATATAAAAATTTTTAGAAGAAGACTTTTTTTCAATATTTAGTTTTTTTATATAATTAATATATTTCTCCGATAATTTCTTTATTTTTTCTTTTTCTTCTTTATTTTTTTCTTTTATTTTGGAAATATGATTAGATAAATCTTTTTTGTTGCTTTGAATTAAAATTTGAATATCAAAATTGCAAGTTTTTAAAAAAATTTTATAAGAATTTAAAATTGCTTCTTTTTCTAAATTTGATTTTAGTTCAAAATTTATTGGTATAATTTTTACTATTTTTATATAATTTTTATTTTTTAATTTTATTACACCATTTTCTAAAATCTCATCTACTGGAAGCCATTCTTGTACAGAATTAACTTTTTTCGATATCATTTTTCCTCCTTTCTTTATAGAATTATGTTACAATTTTTTCCAACGCTTGTCAAGTTTTTTCGTTCCTTATTATTCGACAAAATTTTTGTTAAATTTTTACAGTATTTTTTTTATTTTAGTGAGCATAATAAAAACATAAGGTTTATATTGGTTGAACGAAGAGCAAATTAGGATTTTATTTTCCGAAGTTTTAATTTGTTCGAGCAAAGATGTATTGTAGTTTTTATAGATTATAATATGTCAGCGACGTAAATTATAATATGTGTATGTAAGCTATATTTTTTTATATTTTATATATGGTTAAATTATATGTATTATAGTTGGGTTAAGGTTGTATTAATATATACATTTAATTTTTAAAAATTTTTATTTGTTAAAATTAAATAAGGGGTTGTTTTTAGTCCCTAGTTTTGGATGAATACAGTTTCTTTTGGTGTTTTTATGGCCGAACAAAGGATTAAAATATGTGGTTTATTGTTTATTCATATAGCAATATATGTTAGATAAAAAAATTAGATATTTTAGTTTTAGTTGAAGATTAATATGGGCTTTATGCATAATAGCTCGGGGTAATTCCGAGCTATTAGTTTTTTATAAATTATATATCAAGGTTTTTAACAAACTTTGCATTTTCTTCTATAAATTGTCTTCTTGGAGCTATATCGTCTCCCATTAATATTGTAAATATTTCATCTGCTTTTATTGCATCTTCTACAGTAACTTGCACCATTGTTCTAGTTTCTGGATTCATTGTTGTTTCCCATAATTGTTCTGGATTCATTTCTCCTAGACCTTTGTATCTTTGAATGTTCATTCCATCTCTTCCAAGTTCATCTAATTTTTGAGTTAACTCATCATCAGAGTAACAATAAACATCTTTCATACCTTTTCTTGCTAACTTGTATAGTGGTGGTTGTGCTAGATAAACATTTCCGTTTTCAACAAGAGGTCTCATATATCTAAAGAAAAATGTTAACAATAAAGTTCTGATATGTGCACCATCTACATCGGCATCTGCCATTATTATTACTTTTCCATATCTAATTTTTGTTATGTCAAAATCTGCGCCTATTCCTGCACCAACTGCAAGTATTACTGGTTGTAATTTATCATTATTATATATTTTATCTGCTCTTGATTTTTCAACATTTAGCATTTTTCCCCAAAGAGGTAATATTGCTTGGAATTTTCTATCTCTTCCTTGTTTTGCACTTCCTCCTGCAGAATCTCCCTCAACTATATATACTTCACATTCTTCTGGTTTGTTACTACTACAATCTGCAAGTTTTCCAGGAAGAGTTGTGTTTTCTAATACATTTTTTCTTCTTACTAATTCTCTAGCTTTTCTTGCTGCTTCTCTTGCTCTTGAAGCACTAATACATTTTTCTAAAACAACTTTTGCTACAGCTGGATTTTCTTCTAAAAATGCTGATAATTCTTCATTCATTACACTTTGAACAGCACCTGTTACTTCACTATTTCCTAATTTTGTTTTTGTTTGTCCTTCAAATTGTGGTTCTTTTACTTTTACAGAGATAACTGCTGTAATTCCTTCTCTTATGTCTTCTCCTTGAAGATTTGAATCTTTTTCTTTTAATATATTATGACTTCTTGCATAATCGTTAAATACTTTTGTTAAAGATCTTCTAAAACCTTCTAAATGAGTTCCACCTTCTATTGTATTAATATTATTAACAAAACTATATATATTTTCTGAATAACTTGTTGTATATTGAATTGCTATTTCTACTGGTGTATCTCCATTTTTTTCTATATATATTGGCTTTGGATTTAATTTTTCTTTATTTTTGTTTAAAAATTCTACAAAAGAAATAAGTCCTCCTTCATAACAAAAATCTGCTTTTTTTGGAGTTTCTCCTCTTTCATCTGTTAATGTTATTCTTAATCCTTTTGTTAAGAAAGCCATTTCTCTTAATCTGTTTTCTAATATTTCATATTCATATTCTAATGTTTCAAAGATTGTATCATCTGCCAAAAATCTAACTGTTGTTCCTGTTTTATCAGAATCACCTATTCTTTGTAAAGATTTTACTGTTTTACCTCTTTCAAATGACATTTGATAAATTCCACCATCTCTTTGAATAGTAACTTCTGTCCATGTAGATAATGCATTTACAACAGATGAACCAACTCCATGAAGACCTCCTGATACTTTATATCCACTATCTCCACCAAATTTTCCACCAGCATGTAAAACAGTATATACAGTTTCTGCAGCAGAAATTTTTGTTTTTGGATGTATGTCTACTGGTATTCCTCTACCATCATCTTCTACTTTTATTACATTTCCTGGTTCTATTGTTACATGTATATTTTTACAATATCCTGCTAAAGCTTCATCAACACTATTATCAACAATTTCATATACTAAATGATGAAGTCCTCTTGCAGAAACACTACCAATATACATACCTGGTCTTTTTCTAACTGCTTCTAGCCCTTCTAATACTTGAATTTGATCTGCTTTGTACTCATGTTCAAATTTTTCCATTTTTTACGCTCCTTTTTAAATACAATCTATAGTTGCATTTGTTACTTTAAATAATTTATATTTTGAATTATTTATTTTAAAACTATCTGTACATGTTATAATTACTTGATTTTCTTTTATATTTTCGAATAATCCTTGTATTCTTTTTTTATCTAATTCAGACATAAAATCATCTAATAATATAACTGGTCTTTCGCCTATTTCTTCGTATATAACTTCTGCTTCCGCAAGTTTTAAAGAAATTATTGTTGTTCTTTTTTGTCCTTGGGAACCATATATTGATACTGGACTTTTATTTATATATATTTCAAAATCATCTCTATGTACTCCTACACTAGTATACCCTTTTTGTATATCACTTTTTTGATTTTTTTTCAAATTTTCTAAATAATTTTTTCCGTATATTAGAATAATACTCTATTTTTATTTCTTCTTTATTTTCTGTTGTATTTAAATGAATATTATAAATTTTTTTATTTATTTTTTCAATAAATTCTTTTCTATATTCATATATTTTTTGTCCTATTTTTACTATTTGTTCATCCCAAATATATAAATTTTCTATTGTTTTTCCTTCATATTTTATTTGCTTTAAATAAATATTTCTTTGTTCTAAAACTTTATTATATTCACTTAAAAGATTTATATATACTGGTCTTAACTGACTAATCATTATATTTAAAAATCTTCGTCTTTTACTTGGTTCATTATTTATTATTCCTATATCTTCTGGTGTAAATAATACAATATATGTCTTTCCTATTATTTCACTAGTTTTTTTTGCTGGAATATTATTAATATAAAATCTCTTTTTTTCTTTCATTTCAAACTTTATATTAATATCCCTATCTTCTTTTTGACTTATCATTTCTATTTTACTAAAATCTTTGTCTTTGTTTATTAATTCTTTGTCTTTATTTGTTCTAAAAGACTTTCCTAAACTACAAACAAAAATAGATTCTAAAATATTTGTTTTTCCTTGAGCATTATCACCATATATTATATTTACATTTTTGTCAAATTCTATTTGCTCTTTTTCATAATTTCTAAAATTCTCTAATTTAATTTTTTGAACGTACATTTTTTATCCTCTAAATGCTTTTTATATTATTCTTCTTTCATTCTAATTGGAAGAATCATATATGTATAATTTCTTGCTGTTTCATCTATTGGTCTTATTACACAAGGAGAAATACTTGTACCAAAAGAAATAAATATTTCTTCATCTTCTACTGCTTTTAAAGCATCTAAAAAGTATTTTGGATTAACTCCTATTTCTAAATCTTTTCCTTCTGTTTCTGTATATATTTCTTCTTTTGCATCTCCTGTTTGATTTGTACAAGAAATTGTTACTTTTCCTACTTCTATTTTTATTTTTACTGGATATTTTTTTTCTTTTTCTATACTTGAAGATGAAATTAAACTTATTCTTTCAAAACAATTTTGTATAGTGTTTTTATTTACTCTTATTCTTGTTTCCCAATTATTTGGAATAACACTTGCATAATTTAAAAATTCTCCATCTAATAATCTTGTTACTATTTTACAATTTTCCATTTCAAAAATAGCTTGATTTTTAGAAACTCCTATTTTTATACTATCAAAAGAATCTAAAATGATTTTATTTACTTCGTTTAAAGTTTTTCCTGGTATTACTGCTTTAAAATCACTTGTTGCATTTTCTAAATCTTGTTTAAACCAAGCCATTCTAAAACCATCTACTGCAACAACATTTAAACTGTTATTAACAACTTCAAACAAACATCCTGTAAATATTGGTCTATTTTCTTCTATACTAACTGCAAAAATTGTTTTTCTTATCATATTTTTTAAAACAGTTTGATCTGTTTGTATAGAATTTTCTATTTCTATTTTTGGAAGTTCTGGAAATTCTTCTGGTTCCATTGTTGATAATTTATAAAGAGAACCTTCACATTCAATAACAAGTAATTTGTTTTCATTTACTTCTATACTTATTTCTGTATCTGGAAGTTTTCTTATTATTTCACTAAACATCATTGCATTAACAACAGTATTACCTTCTTCTTTAACTTCACAGTCTATTATATATTCTATACCTAATTCTAAATCATAGGTAGTAAGCTTTAGTTCATTATTATTCGTTTGTATAAGAATACCTTCTAATATAGGCATAGTTGTTCTAGTTGGTACACCCCTAACAACTGCAGATAATCCTTTTTGTAATTTTTCTTTTTCACAAATAATTTTCATAATTTTTTTGCTCCTTTTTTATATATAAATAATAAATATTAGTAATAGTATTATTATGTCTTGTGGATTATGTGGAAAAATCAATTTTTTTGCTATTTCCCTAGAAAAATTAATGTGCATATAGTTGTTAATAATTTAAAAAGTTATAAACAATATTAATTTTTTATTAGGGAAAACTATAAATTAACAGTTTTTTTATTTTTATTAACAATTATCTATGGATAACTTTTTTATTGCTTCCGTAAGAAAAGATTTATTAATTTTTAAAAAAATATGTTTGTAAAACAATTATTTTATAAAAACATTAAATTTTGTTTATATATTAACCTTTTTTCGACAAAATTATTTTTTTAACACTTTCCACAATTAATTTTGTGTTTGATTCTGGATTTTGTTTTATTTCTTGTTCAATTTTTTTATAACCATGCATTATTGTTGAATGATCTCTTTTTCCAAAAGCTTCTCCTATTTTAGGAAAAGATTCATTTGTTAAAGTTCTACACAAATACATTGCTATTTGTCTTGGAAAAGCAATATCATTAGATCTTTGCGAACTTGCTAAATCTTTCATAGAAATATTAAAATATTTACAAACCATTTCTTGTATAAATTCTACTGTTATTACAGAAGAATTTTGCATAATTACTGCATTAATAGCATTTTCAGACATTTCCATAGTAATTGGTGTATGTGTTAAAGAAGACGTTGCTACTAGTTTATTAAATACACCTTCTAATTCTCTGATGTTAGAATCTATTTTTGCAGCAATGTTAGAAAGTACATCATCATCTATAATTATGTGTTGTTCATCTGTTTTCTTTCTCAAAATAGCTAAACGTGTTTCGTAATCTGCCATAGAAACATCTGCAAGAAGTCCCCATTCGAATCTAGATTTTAATCTATCTTGTAATAAAGGAATATCTTTTGGTGGTCTATCACTAGAAATAACTATTTGTTTTCCACTTTCATGTAATGTATTAAAAGTATGAAAAAATTCTTCTTGTAATTGTTTTTTACCAGAAATAAATTGAATATCATCTATTAATAAAACATCTATATTTCTATATTTTTGTCTAAATTTTTCTGTGCTTGCATTTTTTAATGCATCTATAAATTCATTAGTAAATTTTTCAGAAGTAACATAAAGAACTTTTGCATTGTTATTATTTATAAGTACTTCATTTCCTATAGCATGCATTAAATGAGTTTTACCAAGACCTACTCCTCCATATAAAAATAATGGATTATAAGCTGTAGCTGGTGATTCCGCAACAGCAAGAGAAGCTGCATGAGCAAATCTATTATTATCTCCAACAACAAAAGTACTAAATGTATATTTAGGGTTTAAAGAATAATTGGTGAATTTAAAATTATTATTTGAAACTTTATTTTCTTCTTTATCCTCTACTTCGATTTCTTCATTTGGATCTTTACATATTATTGATAATGTACAATTCTTTTGTAATAATACAGAAAAAGTATTCATTATAAGATCATGAAATTTAGCATCTACAAAGTTTCTTTTAAAAATTTCATCAGAAACAAGTACAACATTATTACCTGTAATACTCTCTATTTTTAAAGGTTCTATCCATGTTTTATGAGATACTTCACTCATTTCGTCTTTTAATAAATCTTTTGCTTGATTTAGTATTTCATTTAAATCTTCATTCATCATTTACACCCCTGTTAATTGTTATCCACAAATTTATCCACAAGTGTGAATAAGTTTGGCTATAAATAAGCAAAAATCTGCAATAGAGTTATCAACAATACAAATAAAAAATGTCCTCAAAGCCTTATTTCCCTATTATTTTTCTAATGATATCAAAAATAAAAAAAATTATCAACAGAAAAATAAAAAATAATACAAAAAGTTAACAAATACTTGACAAAACTACTATGTTTAATATATAATCGTGATACTTATGATTTTAAATGAGGAGGTCTAAACATGAAAAGAACATATCAACCAAAAAATAGACAAGAAAAGAAAGAACATGGTTTCATGAAAAGAATGAAAACAAGAGCAGGAAGAAATGTTTTAAAAGCAAGACGTGCAAAAGGAAGAAAAAAACTTACAGCATAGTGTAAATTAAAACAAAAATGAGTGATAAAATTGAAAAAAACAAAAATGCTAAAAAAAAATTATGAATTTAAAAATGTACTAACAAAAGGTAAATATTATGGAGGAAAACAAATAGAGATGTTTGTTTTAAAAAATAATAAACCTTTTGTTATGTTAGGAATTGCAGTAAGTAAAAAAATAGGAAATAGTGTTTCTAGAAATAGGTTAAAAAGATTAATAAAAGAAAATTATCGCTTATTAGAAAAGAATGTTAAAGAAAGCAATAGTTTAGTAATACTTTGGAAAAAAAGTGTAAATAAAGAACAAGCAAATTTTTATAAAATAAAAGAAGATATGATAAATATTTTTGAAAAAGCTAAATTAATGTAAAGGATAATAAAATGAAAAAAATATTAGTATTTTTTATAGAAAAATATCAAAAACATATTTCAGCTTTTTTGATTAGCAAAGGTATAAAATGTAAATATTATCCAACATGTTCAGAATATACTAAACAAGCAATAATTAAGTATGGAACTATTAAAGGAGTTTTTTTAGGAATTAAAAGAATATTAAAATGTAATCCTTTTTCAAAAGGAGGATATGATCCTTTAAAATAGTTTTATGGAGGGAAAATATGGGATCTGTTTCTAATTTATTTGGTTATGCTTTAAATTTTATATATGAAATGATACAAAATTATGGTTTAGCTATAATTTTATTTTCAGTTTTACTTAAATTAATTTTACTGCCTTTTTCAATAAAACAACAAAAAACAATGAAAAAAACAGCAGAGCTTCAGGTAAAAGTGAAAGAAATACAAGAAAAATATAAAAATGATCAAATGAAATTAAATCAAGAAATAATGGATTTATATAAAAAAGAAAATATGAGTCCTCTTAGTGGATGTTTACCATCTATTATACAAATTATTTTATTACTTGCTATGTTTGGATTAGTAAGAAATCCATTGACATATATGAAAAAAATAGATACTGCAACAATAGAAAATTATAAAAATGAAATTATTCAAGAAGTAGGGGAAAATAGCATAAGTAAAAGCTATCCAGAAATAAGTATAGTTAAATATGTTAATGAAAATAAAGAAAAATCAGATATAGCATATATAAATATGGAATTTTTAGGATTAGATTTAAGTAGTATACCACAAGAGAATTACAATGATTTAAAAGTTTTTATAATTCCTGTTTTATATGTTTTAACAAGTATGATATCAATGAAAATTTCAACAAATACACCACAAAAAAAAGATAAAGATAAAGAAATAATAAAAGAAGAGAGTAAAGAAGTAAAGAAAGAACAAGAAGAATTAGATATGGCAGCACAAATGTCAAAAAGTATGTCATGGTTTATGCCAATAATGGCTGTAAGTATTTCTTTAATCGCTCCTTTAGGACTTGCTTTATATTGGTTAGTAAATAACATTCTAATGATTTTTGAAAGATTAGTATTAAATAAAATTTTGGATTCTAAAAAGGAGGCTTAAAAATGGGAAAAACTATTATGTCAGAAGGAAAAACAACAACAGAAGCCATAGAAAAAGGATTAAAAGAATTAGGGGTTTCTAAAGATAAAGTAGAAATAAAAATTTTAGAAGAAGAAAAAAGAAGTTTTTATAGCATATTATCACCAAGAGTTGTTAAGGTAGAACTTACTTTAAAAGAAGAAAATCAAGATAAAATAATAAAAAAAGAAAAAATAAAAGAAGAAAAAAAACATAATGAAAATATGCAAGAAATAGAGACAGCAGTAGAAGATATAAACAAATTTTTAAATGAATTTCTAAAAAATAGTGCAACACAAAAAACAGAAATTAAAGATTTTGATATTTATGTAGATATTACTGGAGAAAATCTTAATTATTTAATAGGATATAGAGGAGAAACTATTAACGCTATACAAGTATTATTAACAACAATAGCAAATAAAAAAAGTTCACAAAAAATAAGAGTCTATTTAGATATAGCAGGATATAGAGAAAAAAGAATAAAAACATTGGAAGATTTAGCTGAAAAGTTAGCAAGAACAGTAGAAAGAACAAGAAAATCTGTAACATTAGAACCAATGACAGCATATGAAAGAAAAATTATTCATACAAAATTACAAAATAATAGTAAAGTAAAAACTTTTAGTAAAGGTGAAGAACCTTATAGAAAAGTAGTTATATCATTAAAATAATAAATAATAAAAGGCAGGGGGAGGAATTTCCCTGTTTTTTTGTTTGAAGGAGAAAAAATGGAAGAGACAATTGCTGCAATATCAACAGCACCAGGAACTGCTGGAATAGGAATAATAAGAATGTCTGGAAAAGACGTTTTTAGTATTTTAGAAAAAATATTTAAACCAATAAAAGAAGAGCCAATAGATAAAATAAAAGGTTATACAATTAAATATGGAAAAATTTTCAATCCAGAAACAAATGAAATAGTTGATGAAGTGTTGGTTTCATATTTTAAAGAGCCAAAAAGTTACACACAAGAAAATATGTGCGAAATTAATTCACATGGTGGAACAATTGTGGTTAGAAAAATACTAGAATTATGTTTGAAAAATGGAGCTCAAATAGCGGAACCTGGGGAATTTACTAAACGTGCATTTTTAAATGGAAGAATAGACCTAGCAAAAGCAGAAGCAGTAATAAACTTAATAAATGCAAAGTCTGAAAAAGAAACAAAAGCATCTATAAATCAGCTAGAAGGTAATTTATCTTTAGAAATAAAAAGAATTAAAAAAATGATTCTTTCTTTACTTGCAGATATAGAAGCTTCTATAGATTATCCGGAATATGATGAAGCAGAAGATGTTTCTAATAATAAAGCTTTAACAAAATTGGATGAAATACAAAAAGAATTAGAAAAGCTAAATAAAAGTTTTGAAACAGGAAAAATAATAAAAGATGGAATAAAAGTAGCTATAATAGGAAAACCAAACAGTGGAAAATCATCTTTATTAAATGCAATTTTAAAAGAAGATAGAGCAATTGTAACAGATATAGAAGGAACTACAAGAGATACAATAGAAGAATTTGTTACAATAGATGGAATACCTTTTAAATTTGTGGATACTGCAGGAATAAGAAAAGCAGATAATAAAGTAGAAGAAATAGGAATAGAAAAATCTAAAAAAGTTGCTAAAGAAAGTGATTTAATAATTGCAATGTTCGATAATTCTAAAAAACTAACGAAAGAAGACGAAGAAATTTTAGATTTTATAAAAGATAAAACTGCAATTATAATTTTAAACAAAATAGATTTAAAAGAAAAAGTTTTGGAAAAAGAAGAAAAAATAACAAACAGAGGTAAAGACGTAATAAAAATTTCTTTGCTCTCAAATTGCGATTTAAGCGGTTTTTATAAAGAATTAAACATGTTATTCGAATTAAACAAAATAAACCCTGACAACGAAATTATAATCACAGAAATGAGACATAAAAAATTGATAGAAGATGCAATATCACATACAGAAAATGCAAAGAAAACAATTTTAGATAATATACCAATAGATATTATTTCAATAAATATAAAAGAAATAATAGAAGATTTATCAAAAATTACAGGAGAAAATGTAACAGAAGATGTTATAAATGAAATCTTTTCTAAATTCTGTTTAGGAAAATGATTGAAAAATAAAAGAAGGGATAGAATATGAGTTATTACGCAGGAGATTATGAAGTAGCAGTAATAGGAGCAGGACATGCAGGGTGCGAAGCTGCACTTGCTTGTAGCAGAAAAGGCCATAAGACATTATTATTTTCAATAAGTTTGGAATGTGTTGCAAATATGCCATGTAATCCTAATATAGGTGGAACCTCAAAAGGACATCTAGTAAGAGAAATAGATGCTCTTGGTGGGGAAATGGGAAAAAATATAGATAAAACATTTATACAGTCTAGAATGTTAAATACCTCAAAAGGGCCAGCAGTCTATTCTTTAAGAGCTCAAGCAGACAGAAAAAAATATCAACAAGAAATGAAACACACATTGGAAAAACAAGAGAACTTGTCAATAAAACAAGCAGAAATAGTGGATATAAAAGTTGAAAATGGAAAAGTTACAGCAGTAGAAACAAATATTGGTGCAATATATGGAGTAAAAGCAGTAATAATAGCAACTGGAACTTATCTAAAAGGAAAAATATTTATAGGTGAAACAAATTTTGAAAGTGGACCAGACGGTGTATTTCCTGCAAATAAATTATCTAAATGCTTAAAAAATCTTGGAATAAAAATAGTTAGATTTAAAACAGGTACACCAGCTAGGGTGAATAGAAGAACTGTAGATTTTTCTAAAATGGAAATACAAGAAGGAGACAAAGATATAACGCCATTTTCTTTTGAAAATGAGCCAAAACAGATAAATCAAGTTCCTTGTTATTTAACATATACAAACGAAAAAACGCATGAAATAATAAGAAAAAATTTACATCGTTCACCATTATATGCAGGAGAAATAGAGGGAACAGGGCCAAGATATTGTCCATCTATAGAAGATAAAGTAGTTAGATTTAGTGATAAGCCTCGACATCAAATATTTATAGAACCAATGGGAGAAAATACAGAAGAAATGTATGTACAAGGAATGAGTTCATCACTTCCTGAAGATGTACAAATAGCAATGTATAGAACTATTCCAGGTTTAGAAAATGTCGAATTTACAAGGCCTGCTTATGCAATAGAATATGATGCAATTGATCCAACTCAATTAAAATTATCACTAGAATTAAAAAATATAAAAGGTATGTTTTTAGCAGGACAGACAAATGGTACATCAGGGTATGAAGAAGCTGCTGCACAAGGACTAATTGCTGGAATTAATGCAAGCTTACAATTGGAGGGAAAGGAACCAATTATATTACATAGATCTGATGCATATATAGGAGTTTTAATAGATGATATAGTAACAAAAGGAACAAATGAACCATATAGAATGATGACCTCAAGAGCAGAATATAGATTATTGTTAAGACAAGACAATGCAGATTTAAGATTAACTCCGATAGGCTACGAAGTAGGACTTATTTCAGATGAAAGATATAACAAGTTTTTAGAAAAAAAACAAAACATTGAAAAAGAAATTGAAAGAATAAATAAAGTAACAGTAAAGCCAACAAAAGAAGTGAATGAATTATTAGAGAAAAATAATTCTACTCCAATAAGTACAGGTGTAAAATTAGTTGAATTATTGAAAAGGTCAGAACTTAATTATAACAAATTAGGTGAAATTGATTTAGAAAGGCCGGCTTTAACAAAACAAGAGGCAGAACAAGTAGAAATACAAGTAAAATATGAAGGTTATATAAAATTACAATTAGCACAAGTTGAAAAGTTTAAAAAGCTTGAAAACAAAAGACTTCCAGAGGATTTAGATTATAGTAATTTAAAAGGAATTAGTTTAGAAGCAAGGCAAAAATTAAATCAATTTAAACCAGTTTCGATTGGACAAGCATCAAGAATTTCAGGAATATCGCCAGCAGATATAAGCGTATTATTGATATATTTAGAACAGTTAAAAAGAAAATAAATGTTAATAATTGGGTCGCATTCTAAAACGGCCCAATTATATTAAGAGGAGAAAAAATGGAAAAAGAAGAATTTAATAAAAAAATGAGAGAAAGTTTAAAAGAATTAAATATAGAATTATCAGAAAAGCAATTAAATCAATTTTATGATTATATGAATATTTTAAATGAATGGAATAAAGTTATGAATTTAACAAATATAACAGAGCCTTTAGAAGTAATAGAAAAGCATTTTATTGATTCTCTAACAGTTTTAAAAAATGTAAATAGGAATGACTCTATTATAGATGTAGGAACAGGTGCAGGATTTCCAGGAATACCAATAAAAATAGCTTATCCAAAATCAAAAGTAACATTATTAGACTCTTTAAATAAAAGAATTAAATTTTTAAATGAGGTTATAAGTAAATTAAATTTAGAAGATATAAATACAATACATGGAAGAGCAGAAGAATTAGCACATAATAAAGAACACAGAGAAAAATATGATATAGCTATTGCAAGAGCAGTGGCACCATTAAATGTGTTAAGCGAGTATTTATTACCTTTTGTAAAGATAGGAGGACATGCAATTTGCATGAAAGGGTCAAAAGGAAAAGATGAATCAAAAGAAGGAGAAAATGCAACAAGAATTCTTGGAGGAGAAATAAAAAGTATTAAAGAATTTAAATTGCCAAACACGGATATAGAAAGAACAATAATTGAGATAGAAAAGAATAAGTCTACAGAAAAAAGATATCCAAGGAAGCCTGGAACACCATCGAAAGAACCATTATAATCTGTTCCACAATCAACTAATGCGTGAAACAATTGAAACTGTAAGAATGTTTTCTGCCAGACAAAAAATATAAAAAAACAAAATTCGACAAAATAAAATTGAAAATATTTATAAAATTCATTGACATATTGATAATATTTTTATATTATTAATAAGCAATGAATTTTTGTTTTTTTACGTGGAGGGATAAAATTGAGTAAAGTAATAGCAGTAGTAAATCAAAAAGGTGGAGTCGGAAAGACTACAACAGCAGTCAATGTAAGCACAATACTAGCAAAAAAAGGTAAAAAAGTTTTATTAATAGACGCAGATCCACAAGGAAATGCAACAAGTGGACTAGGAGTAAATAAAAATACAGATAAATCTATATATGATGTTTTAATAAACGACATTAATATAGATGAAGCTATACAAAAAACAGAAATAAAAAATCTATCTGTATGCCCATCAAATATAAATCTAGCAGGAGCTGAAGTTGAGCTTGTTTCAATGCTTTCAAGGGAGCAAAGATTAAAAGAAAAATTAGAAAAAATAGAGAATGATTTTCATTATGTAATAATAGATTGTCCTCCATCATTAGGATTATTAACAATAAATGCGTTTACTGCATCAAATTCACTATTAATACCAATACAATGTGAGTATTATGCATTAGAAGGTGTTGGACAACTTATAAACACTATTAATCTAGTTAAGAAACAATTAAACAAAGATTTATATATAGAAGGTGTTGTTTTAACAATGAATGATGCTAGGACAAATCTTTCTAATCAAGTAATAAAAGAAGTAAAAACATATTTTAAAGACAATGTCTATAAGACAATAATTCCAAGAAATGTAAAATTAAGCGAGGCTCCAAGCTTTGGAATGCCAATAACTGTATATGCTCCAAAGTCAAAAGGCGCAAGGTGTTACGAAAAATTAACAAATGAAATAATAAAAGGTAATAAGAAATAATTAAAAAGGGAGTTGAACAAAATGACAAAAAAAACAGGGTTAGGAAAAGGGTTAGACGCTTTACTACTAAATAATGTAGTAGAAGAAGAAAAGGTACAAGATGGAGAGAAAGTCCAAAAATTAAAATTAATAGATGTAGAGCCAAATAGAGATCAACCAAGAAGAATATTTGATGAAGAATCAATAGAAGAATTATCAAATTCAATAAAAGAGTATGGAGTTATACAACCTATTATTGTAACTAAACAAGATAATTATTATAAAATAGTTGCAGGAGAAAGAAGATGGAGAGCTTCTAAAAAAGCAGGACTTACAGAAATACCAGCAATTGTAAGAGAATATGATGAACAAAGAAATAATGAAATAGCATTAATAGAAAATATTCAAAGAGAGGATTTAAATCCTATTGAAAAAGCAACAGCAATAAGGGAATTGTTAGACAAATATAATTTAACACAGCAAAAATTAGCTGATAAATTAGGAATTAGCAGAAGTGGACTTGCAAATACAGTAAGATTACTAAATTTACAACCAGAAGTAATAGAATTAGTAAAAGAGGGAAAACTTACAGAAGGACATTGTAAAGCGTTGTTAGGAATAGACGATCCAGAAAAACAATATCAAGCAGCTAGATATATAGTAGAAAGTGGAGATAGTGTAAGAGAGGCAGAAAAACAAGTAAGAATAAAGAAAAAAACAAATCCAGCTGTAAAAAATAGATATGAACCAATTTATAGAGATATAGAAGATTCTTTTAGAAGCTTTTTTGGAACAAAGGTTAAAATAGATGCAAAGCAAAGAAGTGGAAAAATAATAATTCAATATTCTTCAAATGAGGATTTAGAGAGAATCTTAGGTTTAGTTAAATAAAATGCTATAATTGCTATTGACTTTGAGATTTCCTTATTTCATTCAGAAACTCAAATCGGCGAGAAGAAAAGTGTGGAAAAGCCACTTTTCTTGTTGGAGGAATGTTATATGATAAATGAATTTTTAAAATCAGATATGTTTTTGATAAGTATTGCCGTTATAAATTTAATTTTATTAATATTATATATAAGTAATTGTATAAAATTAAGAAAATTAAACAAAAATTATAATGCCTTTATGAAAAAAGTAGGCAGAGGCGAAAATATTGATGAAATTCTAAAAAAATACATTATGGCAGTAGAACAAGTTGATGAAAAAAATAAAGAAATAGAAAAATATTGTAATAGATTAGATAGAAATATAGGTGAATGTATTCAAAAAATAGGAATGGTTAGATATAGTGCATTTAAAGACACTGGAAGCGATTTGAGTTTTGCTTTAGCAATGTTAGATGATAATAATAATGGAGTAATTTTAAATGGAATATATTCAAGAGAAATGTCTAATATATATGCTAAACAAGTAACAAATGGAACAGCTGTAAATAAATTATCAGAAGAAGAAAAAGAAGCATTGCAAAAAGCACTAAATACACCTAACAGATATAATATGAACAACTAAAAAACATACAAACAAACCAAAATTTACATTAAAGACTCTTGACTTTAATGATAAAAAATGCTATTATAGATACTGTTCTTGGCGTTAATCGCCAAACATGGAGAGGTGGTCGAGTTGGTTTATGGCACCAGTCTTGAAAATTGGCGTAGGTTTGTAGCCTACCGTGGGTTCGAATCCCACCCTCTCCGCCATTTTTTTAATATGGAGACGTACCCAAGTGGTTGAAGGGGGCAGTTTGCTAAACTGCTAGGGTTCGTAAGGGCCGCGGAGGTTCAAATCCTCTCGTCTCCGCCAAAGGAACACTTAGTATAAAAAATATTAAGTGTTTTTTTTTGACCATATATGTAATTTTTTAATATTCGATTTATTAGAATCTTCAAATCATTTAGAAAAAATATGATAAATTGCTTTTATCATAAAAAAATAAAGACTAAGAATAAAGTTGAAAATATAAATATTGATTTTTTTTTAACAATAATATAAAATAAAAAAAATAATATATCTTGAAAATTGAGAATTTAATTATTTTTTTTATAAAAGGAGGATTTTGAAATGGATATTATGGTTCAAGGGGAAGGAAAAAAATTTTACAAACCAAATGAAGTAGTATTTGATATAAAATTTTTTGCAAATGAAAGTACTTATGATAAAGTATTAGAAAAAGGAATGAAAGAAGTAGAAGAATTCATTAAAGGTATTTTAAATGTTTTTAATATTAATAAAGAAGATTTAAAAACCAGAAGTTTTAGGATTTCTCAAAATATACAATATGATTATAAGGAAAAAAAACAAATTGATTGTGGCTTTGATTATAACCAAAATGCAACATTAAAAATGAAATATAATATAGATACAATTTCAGAATTTATAGATAAGGTAGCTCAATTAAAAAATCCACCTAAATATAGTATGTCCTTTGATATAAAAGAAAAGGAAAATGCAAAAAAAGAAGTTATAGGAGAAGCATATAATAAGGCAAAGGAAAAAGCTGAAATAATTGCTTTATCATCAGGGAAAAAGTTAAAAGATTGTGTAAAAATTGACTTTAGGCCGTTTGAAGAAAAGGTATATTCAAAAAGTAGAATAGCATCAGCAGATTTTTTTGAAGAAGGTGAGGCTTTTTATGCCAAAGATGCAATAAAAAATCAATATGTAAAAGATATAATACAAAGTACATTTACACCAGAAGATGTGGAAATAAGAGAAACATTATATTGCTTGTGGATTGCAGAATAAATATAGAATTTAATAAAAATTATAAATAGAAAAATATCAGCATTAAAATTATTAATGTTGATATTTTTTATTCATAATAATATTTAGAAAAAAAGATAATAATTAAATAAATTATTAAATAATAAATAGTTAATAATAAATAATTAAATAATAAATAATAAATAATTAAAAAAATAAATAATTAAATAATTAATAATAAATAATTAAATAATTAAATAATTAATAATAAACATTAACTATTAAACAAATTATATTGTTATAAAAATATGTTTAATGAAAGATGAAAAAAGTAAAAGAAAAACAAAACAGACACACAAATCCAAAAAGACAAAAAAGTTAATAGTGATTATTGCATTAATAAAACAAGAAAATAGCTATAACAATTTTATAGAATGCAAAGAAATGAGAAAAAACGTAAATGAGAAATAGAGTTATAAAAATAAAATTATAAGAGATAAAAAATTAAACTTTATTAGGATTTTGAAAAAGAAAAAATAAAGACATGAAGATAGAAAAGTAGATAAAAAATAAAACCTTAAAACCATAGGAAATAACAGATAGATGGAATTTTTATAGACACTAAAAACGATTTACATAAACACAACAAAAGGCCAGAAAGTTATAAAAGAATCTATATGAATACGAATGTTAAAAAGGGGTGTTTATATAAGAGTATGTTAAAGAAAAAGTGGAAGAGTATAAAAGTGAAAAAATGATGTTTACATAAAACTAAAAAATAAAATCAAAGAGTATATAGGTATAAAAAAGGATAAAAGAAGAAGTAAAATTTGTAATGGAAAGAAATTATAAAAAATTTAAAACAAAAGACAATCAACCAAAAAGACAACTAAAAAAAGGGTTTATTAAAATTTTAATGTCAAAGAATTAGTAAATATTTTTATAGAATAGAATAAATAATAAAATAATTAAATAATAAATAATAAAAAATAAAAAATAAAAAATAAATAATAAATAATAAATAATAAATAATAAATAATAAATAATAAATAATTAATAATTAATAATAAATAATTAATTAATTAAATAATAAAAACAAATAATAAAGATAAATAAAATTAATTATTATTTATTAATGTTTAAAAAATTAAATTTAAAAGCATAAAAACTAAAAATATTTATAAATATTTAATGGTGATGTTTTTTTATGAGTATAGGATTAGCTTTAGCACGGAGGAGGATCTAAAGGTGCTGCACACATAGGTGTCTTAAAAGCTTTTGAAGAAGAAAAAATAAATATAGATTATATTTCTGGGACCTCATCTGGAAGTATAATAGCTGCACTTTTTGCAATGGGATATAGTTCTAATGAAATATATTATTTATTTAATAAATATTCAAAAAAAATAAGATATATAAATTATAAAAATATTTTTAAATTAATTTATGGAATATTAGTAAAGAGAAAAATAATAATAAAAGGTTTTAATGATGGAAAAATAATAGAAGAAATAATTAACGAGGCAGCAGAATTAAAAAACATAAAAGATATAAGTGATGTAAAAAAGCCTTTAATAATTCCCAGCATAGAAGTATATAATGGTAAAATTTATTGCTTTTGTTCACAAATAAAAAGAGGAAAATTTTCTGATAAAACGGTATATGTTGATAATATAAATATAGGAAAGGCAGTAAGAGCTAGCTGTAGTTATCCTGTAGTTTTTGAACCATGTAAATATAAAAATATTGAATTAATAGATGGAGGAATAAGAGAGAATATTCCATGGAAAGAATTAAAAGAATTTGGTGCAAGCAAAGTAATTGGAGTGATTTTTGAAAAAGAAGATGATGGAAAATGTTGTAAAAATGTAATTGATGTGGTTAATAATTCTTTTGAAATACTTTGCCACGAATTATCAAATTATGAATTAGAAGGGTTAGAATATTTAATAAAAATAAAAACAAAAAATATTTCATTATTAGATATGTCAGGAACAGAATATTTATATAATTTGGGATATAAAATAGGTAAAAAAGAAATAAAAAAAATAAAAGAAAAAATAATATAAATAATACAAAAATAAGTTAAATAAAATTTTTAATAAATAGTTCTAAAAAAACTTGTCTTTAATAATATTAAATAAAATATATTTAAAGGAGTTTTATATATGAAAAATAGAAAAATAATAATGTATATTTTTATAATTATTTTTATTTTAATTATTTTAGGTGTTGGTTATATAGTTTATAAAAAATCAAAAAATCAAGATAAAAATAAATATCAAGAATATATTCCACAGGAAGAAATAACAGATGAACAGTTAAGACAGACTATAATTACACTATATTTTATGAATGTTGAAAATGGAAAAATAATGCCAGAAGCTAGAAGGATTGATGCAAAAAAATTGATAAAAGAACCATATAAAGAATTAATTGAATTATTAATAGAAGGGCCTAAAAGTGAAAAAATGGCAAAGTTAATTCCTGATGGAACTAAATTAAATAAAATAGAAATAAAAAATGATTGTATTTATATTGATTTTTCAGAAGATTTTATTAAAGAGCAAAAACTGGGAAAAGAACAAGAGGAATTAATAATAAAATCAATTGTAAATACGGTAACAGAATTAAAAGAAATCAATTCTGTAGTAATTTTAATTGATGGAAAAGAAAATCAACAATTTCCAGATGGAGAAATTAATTTTAAAGAAGCTTTTAAAAGATAATTATTTTAAAAATTTATATATTTTAATGGATTTTATAGCTTTATCAAGATTGCACAAAAAATATTCGACTTCTTTTACAGAATGAATAGTGCAATCTTTTCTTTTTTTTAAATTAAATTTTTCATATTTTTTTTTAGGATGTTTATTCTCCAAAACCATTCTCCTTGCAATTTATATAAAAATATTATAATATATAATATATGAAAAATTTAAAAAAAGTTTACGGAGTATAATATGGAAATAGTTCTAAAAAATGATGAAAGAATCGATGATTTAGAATATAAAGGATTAAAAATAATTCAAAATAAAAATTGGTTTTGTTTCGGAATAGATAGTGTGTTATTATCTGATTTTGCAAAGGAGATAAAAGACAATAGCACAGTTTTGGATTTGGGTAGTGGAACAGGAATAATAAGTTTATTATTATCTAAAAAAATATGTGCAAAACAAATAACAGGCATTGAAATACAAAAAGAAGTTTGTGAAATGTCTAAAAGATCTGTATTATTAAATAATTTAAAAAATGTGGAATTTATAAATGAAGATATAAAAAAAATAAATAAAATTATAAAAAAATCAAGCATAGATGCAATTGTTACAAATCCTCCATATATGAAAAATAATTCTGCAATAAAAAATGAAAATGAATATAAATTGATATCTAGGCATGAAGTAAAATGTAATATAGAAGATATAATTAGTATTTCAAGCCAACTATTAAAAAATAATGGAGAATTGTATATGGTACATAGACCAGACAGATTGGTCGGGGTAATAGAAACTTTAAGAAAATATAAAATTGAACCTAAAAAAATTAGGTTTATTTATTCAAGAAAAGGTGAAAACAGCAATTTAGTTTTAATAAAGGCAATAAAAAATTCTGGAGAATTTTTGAAAGTCGAAAAACCTTTATATATATATAATGAGAATAATAAATATACTGATGAAGTGCTGGAAATATATAACAAAAAATGAGGGAGAAATATGAAAGGAAAATTATATTTAGTGGCAACGCCAATAGGAAATTTAGATGATATAACATTAAGAGCAATTAATATTTTAAAAGAGGTAGATTTAATTGCAGCAGAAGATACTAGGCATACATTAAAATTATTAAATCATTTAAATATATCAAAACCACTAATTAGTTATTATAAGCAAAATGAAAATATAAAAAAAGATATATTAATAAATAAAATATTAGATGGACAAAACATAGCAATTGTTACAGATGCAGGTACACCTCGGAATTTCAGATCCTGGAGAAGTGATTGTAAAATCGGCAATAGAAAAAGAAATAAATATTGTACCAGTTCCAGGAGCTTGTGCAGCAATAAATGCATTAATTTCTTCTGGAATGAAAACAAATGAATTTATTTTTATAGGATTTTTACCTGTAAACAATAAAGAAAAAAAAGAAAAATTAGAAGAAATAAAAAAACATACTCAAACAGTAATATTGTATGAGGCACCTCATAAATTATTAAATACTTTAAAAATAATGTTGGAAGAAATTGGGGACAGAAAAATATGCTTAGCAAGAGAAATTACAAAAATACATGAGGAATATATAAGAGGAAAAATATCTGAAGTATTGCAAAAAATAGAAGAACCAAAAGGAGAATATGTTTTAATATTAGAAGGCAATGATAAAAATGAAGAAGAGATAAAAAAAGAGCAATTAAATGCAATGTCATTAGAAGAACATTTTAAATATTACGAAAAACAAAATTTAGATAAAAAAGAAATTATAAAAAAAATAGCAAAAGATAGGAATACAAATAAAAACGAAATATATCAATATTTTTTAAAAAAATAAGAAGTTCATTTTATGAACTTCTTATTCTGCTTTTGCTTTGCTGATTTTCTCTGCACATTTTTCACAAATTAGCTTGTCTTGAAAATCAATTAATTTCTTTGAGCTTCCACAGAAAATACAGTTTGGTTCATATTTTTTTAATATAATTGAAGAACCATCAACATATATTTCCATAGGGTCTTTTTCTGTAATACCAAATTTATTTCTAAGCTCAATAGGTATTACTACTCTTCCAAGTTCGTCTACTCTTCTGATTATTCCTGTTGATTTCATATACAACCCCCCTAAAAATTACATTTTTCGACAAATCGACTTTATTAAATAATATCATAAAATTTGATAAAGGTCAACAAAAATCTTCCTTTTTTTGGAAATTTTTTAAAATTTATTTATATCAAAAATCGTAATAAAAAAACTGATTTTATAATTGATATATACAAGAATATTGATAAAAAATATGAATAAATTAAATAAGGAGGATTATTATGCTTAATATAATTTGGCCTTTATTTCTGATAATTTCATTTGTATATGCAATTTTTAACGGAAGACTGGAACAAGTAAACACTTCTGTTTTTGAAGGAACAAAATCTGCCGTTGAATTATGTATTACATTATTAGGAACAATGTGTTTATGGAATGGAATAATGAAAATTGCATGTAAAACTAGCATAGTGAAAAAACTTACAAAAGTATTTACACCAATAATGAAAAAATTATTTCCAGATATAAAAAGACAAGATAAAGTTCATGAGGAAATATCAATGAATATAATTGCAAATATTATGGGACTAGGAAATGCGGCAACTCCTTTGGGATTAAAAGCTATGAAATCTATGCAAAAAGTTAATAATGATAAAAAAAGACTTTCTAATTCTATGGCTATTTTTATTGTTTTAAATACAGCATCAATACAGTTAATACCTACAACGGTAATAGCAATAAGAAGCTCGCTAAAATCTAATAATCCTACAGCTATGATAGTTCCTATATGGATTGCTACTATTTTTGCAGCAATAAGTGCAATTGGATCAGCAAAAATATTAATGAAAAAATTTTAAGGAGATAATAATGCAAATAATTAATTATGTTTCTAATTTAGCAATACCATTTACTATATTATTAATAGTAAGTATAGGGCTTATAGAAAAAAAGAATGTATTTGATACGTTTTTAGAAGGAGCAAAAGAAGGATTAGAAATAGTAGTTAATATTTTTCCAACTTTAATAGGGTTATTTGTTGCAATAAGTGCATTAAGATATTCAGGAGTTTTAGATTTTATAATAAAATTAATATCCCCTTTAATTAACATGTTACATATTCCAGTAGAAATTATGCCACTTGCTATATTAAGGCCAATTTCACGGAAGTGCTTCAGTAGCTATAGGAACTGACATTATGAATAAATATGGAGTTGATAGTAAAATACGGATTAATAGCTTCAACAATTATGGGATCAACAGAAACAACTTTATATACAATAGCTTTGTATACCAGTGCGGTAGGAGTTAAAAAAATTAGATTTGTTCTTATTGCAGCATTAATTGGAGATATAATAGGAATGTTGACTTCTGTAATAATTTGGAATATTATGTCGTAAAGTTTTTGTTGACAATTTTTAGGAAACGTAGTAACATAGTAACAGTTTAATGACTAAATTTTATTCAAGGTGAAAAAATGATTTTTAAATTCTTATTATTTTTTTCTTTATTTTTTACTGTCAGAAAAATTCTAATAAAAATTTTCACAAAAAAAGTATTAAAGAAAATAGAAAATTAATTAAAAAAGTTTTTAACGTTGTAGGAAAAAATTATAATTATTTTAATAGCCCCAAAAAAATAATTAAATATAAAATTTTTTCCTACATCCCCCCAAAATTAGCTCACCTCAAAAAACTGACTTGGTTTATCTCGAGGTGCTACATATATAGGAAAATTTTCAACTGTTTTAATTTCATTTAAAACGGTTTGCTTTGCTAGTTCCGGAAAATTATTTTCTTTGCTTAAATGGATAAGTAAAGCTTTTTCTAAACCAGAATCTATCAATTTAGAAATTGTTTTTCCGGCTAAACTATTTGACAAATGACCATTAGAACTACAAATTCTTTGTTTTAAGTAGTATGGATAATGAGAACATTGTAATACATTTGGGTCATAATTGGATTCTAAAAGTATGCAATTACTTTCTTTTAAACAATTAAAAACTGAAGAATTTATATTGCCTAAATCTGTTGCTATACTAATTTTTTTACCATCACTAATTATATTAAAACCACAAGGATCTGCTGCATCATGAGGTGTTTGAAATGGAAAAATTTCCAAATCCTTTATTTTAAAACTTTTACCTGTTGAAAAAAGCATTTTGTTTTCCACACAGATTTTTTCAGTTATTGCAGGCATTGCATTCCAAGTTTTTTTATTTGCGTAAACAGGAATATTGTATTTTTTTGATATATTACCAATTCCTTTTGTGTGGTCTGTATGTTCATGGGTAACAAGTATAGCATCAATTTCATTTAAATTAATATTAAGATCTCCGAAGAGCTGTTTCTATTTTTTTGGCACTTACGCCAATATCAATTAATATATTAGTAGAATCATTTTTTACAAAAAAACTATTTCCACTACTTCCACTAAATAAGCTACAAAATTTTAACATTTATTTCATCCTTCTTGTACTCTTTTTATATTTGCTCCAAGTTTTCTAAATTTGCCTTCTATATTCTCATATCCTCTATCAATATGACCAAGATTATATATTTCGGTTTTCCCCTCTGCAGCAATTCCTGCAATTATTAATGCAGCACCTGCTCGTAAATCTGTTGAATATACAGAAGCACCATATAATTTTTCCACACCTTCAAAAATTGCAGATTTTCCTTGAGAGGTTATTTGGGCTCCCATTTTATTTAATTCATTTGTATATTGAAATCTTGATTCCCAAATACTTTCATTAATAATACTTGTTCCATCTGCTGTAGCTAGAACTACACCCATTTGAGCTTGTAAATCTGTAGGAAATCCAGGATAAGGCAATGTTTTTATTACTGCTTTTGAAGGCCTTTTATCACACCAAACTCTTAAACTATCATCATGTTCTTCTACATTTCCACCAATTTCTAAAATCTTAGCTGTTATACATTCCAAATGTTTAGTAATACAATTTTTAATAGTAATATCTCCTTGAGAAGCAACTGCAGCAAGCATAAAAGTTCCAGCCTCTATTTGATCAGGAACAACGGAATAGCTTTTACCACCAGTTAAACTTTTTACTCCATTTATTTTTATAACATCTGTACCAGCACCACGAATGTCGGCACCCATTGTATTTAAAAAGTTAGCAAGGTCAACAATATGAGGTTCTTTGGCTGCATTATCAATAGTAGTAGTTCCTTCTGCCAAAACACTAGCAAGCATAATGTTCATTGTTGCGCCAACAGAAACTATATCCATATATATGCTAGTTCCAATTAACTTATCTGTTTTTGCTTTAACATTTCCACCAACTATTTCTACATTTGCACCTAATGCTTCAAAGCCTTTAATATGTTGGTCTATAGGTCTTGGACCTAAATTGCATCCACCAGGAAGTCCAACTTCTATTTCTTTTTTTCTTCCAAGCATAGCACCAATTAAATAATAAGATGCTCTAAATTTTCTTGTTAGCTCGATTGGGGCTATAGTTTTTGTTATATTTCTAGTATCTATTTCAAGCGAATTTTTATTAATCCAATTTATTTTTGCACCTAAACCTTCTAATATTTCACAAGATAATTTAATATCTACTATATTAGGAACATTATTAATAGTACAAACGCCGTCTATTAATAATGTTGCAGGAAGTATTGCAACAGCTGAATTTTTTGCACCACTTATATTTACTTCACCTTTTAATGGTGTAGGTCCTGTAATTACTAACTTCTCCATATTTGCTCCTTAAAATTACTTAAAAAATTAGAGTGTATAATTAATTACACTCTAATTACTATAAAAATATTATCACAAAATGAATGGTTTTACAATAAATTTTTAAGATTGTGCTAATTTTATTCCTATATTTTGAAAAAGTTCGACAATTTTAAACTTAAAATTCATGTCATTAGAATTTTCATTTTCAGATAGCAAACTATATTCTTCTGAAGATAAACTTTCTTGTAAAAATTCTTTTGACTCTTCTGGAACTACGCCGGAACTAACATCCACAAAACATAGAGGGGGAAACATTACACACCACCAATTTTGACCAGAAGCACTACCAATTTCTACTCTTAAAGCATCATAAAAACCTGCAGGAAAAGAAATATCTCCATAGTGTTTAGTAGGAAAAGCAAAATTGCCTATTTTAACATTAACTTCATAGTTATAACCATTTTCATATACAGTTTTTTGTGCAATTTCTTTGATTGTGTTAATGTTATTTTGTGCAATATTTATTACTTCTTCTTTGCTTGTAGCAGTTTTAGAAATATCATTTATATATTTTAAAATATTATCTCTTACTATATATTTTAAATCTTGATCTTCTTTAGAATCACTGTTTGCAATAACATGCAATCTAAAAACACTTGATTCAATATTTGAAGATACTGCATTAACATACGAAAATGCACATATAATAGTGTAAACAAATAAAAGAATCAATAAAATTAAAAATCTTTTAAAAATAGAACTTTGTATTATTTTTTTCAAATTAAACCCTCCATAAAATAAATAGAAAAATAATATAGATTTTCTATTAAATTAAAAAAATGTAAATAAATCTCTTTAAAAAAAGTATTAACCAAAAATAAAAAAATATACATTGTCGAATTAACGAATACGATTTTGATTGACACAATTGGAAATAAATGGTAAAATTTACCAGTAGGAAAACTTAGGGGAGGTTGGAATATGGAGAAATCTAACAGTATAAAAAAGGTATGTGGATTTTACGTAAGTAGTATTCATTTAATAACTATGTTACTACCATATTTGAACAAACAATTGGAGGAAAATATAAAAGTTATTCCATTTTTGGAATTTGATTTAAGAAAAAATGTAGAAACAATTTTATCAAAAATAATGTTAAGCCAAAAGAATAAAGATAATCTATTAAAAATGAATTGGAAAAATAGTAAAGTACAGAAATTTGCAAATGTAGAGAACAAAATAAAAAATGAAATGCAAAATGAAAAAGAAGCAATAATATTAATAAGTGGAAGTAAAAAATATATTGAAATGGCAAATGAAATGGTTGAAAAATATTTTAGCAAGTATAAAGGTTGCAAAAAATATATAACAATAATTAATTGCTTTGAAGTAGGAGAGTTTGACGATGATATTAAAGAAATATTAGACGAACATGAATATATTATAAATACGGCAGGTGTAAATAAAATAGAAGATGTTTTTGAAACATATAAGGAAAAGAGGCTAATTGACTAGAAAAATAAATATTGATATAATTAAAACGATAAAAAATTATGAAAGGAGCTTAAATATGAATAATATTCATTACATCAAACGGCTTATAGACAATAGAATTGTAAGTAAGTTAAATATTAGCAAAAGTTTTTTAAAAGACAATTCTAATATAGCTAATAATTCTATTGAATATGAACTTTGGGTAAAAGATTCTTTTAAAGATGTAGTAGAATTAGAAAACGAAATAAAAGAAATGCTTTCTAATAAAAATTACAGAATTGAGAGTTTCTATAAAGCAAAGTGTGAAAATGGTGTAAAAATATATATTTTAATTAAGCAATTCCGAAAAAGCTAGCAAACTGCTAGCTTTTTCCATTACATAAAAATTATAAGTAAAAGTTATTAGAACTCAAATCACTAGAAAAATAGAAAAAATACTATTTTATTTAATAGAAATATATTAAATAGGTTAATTATATTAATAAATCTAATATAATTTTAATAAAAATAATTATATTGACTTAAAATATAAATTGATATAATATATCAATGATATATTATATTTTAGGAGGGTTAAAGTGGATAACCAATACTTAAAAGCAAAAGAAATTTTAAAAAAATATAATCAAGAACATTTATTAGGATTTTATAATAACCTAGCAGAAGATAAAAAAGAAAAATTAATAAATCAAATTTTAAATATTAATTTTGAACAAATAGATAAATTATATAAAAATACTAAAAAAACAATAGAAAAAGAAGAAGCAAAAATAGAGCCAATTAAGTATATAGATAAAGAAAAATTATCTAATGAAGAAAAAAATCATTACAAAAATTTAGGAATAGAAGAAATAAAAAAAGGTAAATTAGCTGTTGTTACAATGGCAGGAGGACAAGGAACAAGACTTCGGACATAATGGGCCAAAGGGAACATATATGTTAGGCATAAAGCCGGATAAATCCCTATTTGAAATATTATGTGATAATTTAAAGACTGCAAAAACAAATTATGATGTATATATTCCTTGGTATATAATGACAAGTAGAGAAAACAACAAACAAACTATTGAATTTTTTGAAGAAAATAATTATTTTAATTATCCAAAAGATAAAATAAAATTTTTTGTTCAAGGTGAACTACCTATGGTAGGAACTGATGGAAAAATTCTATTAGATAAAGAGGGAATAATAAAAGAAGCAGCAGATGGACATGGTGGAATTTTTGAAGCAATGTTTAAAAATAATGTTGTAGAAGATATGAAAAATAATGGCATAGAATGGATTTTTGTTGGACCTGTTGACAACCCTTTAGTAAAAATGGTGGACGAAGTATTTATTGGTGTTGCAGTAGATAAAAAAGTATTAGCAATAGGAAAATCACTAGTAAAAGCAAGTGCGAAAGAAAAAGTAGGAGTTTTTTGCAAAAAGAATGGCAAACCTGCAGTAGTAGAATATACAGAAATTAGTGACGAAATGGCAGAAGAAAAAGACAAAGACGGAAATTTAGTATATGGGGAATCACATATTAATTGCAATATGTTCAATATAAAAGCGATAGAATATATAGGGAATAATAAATTGCCATATCATAGCGCTTTTAAAAAGGCAACATATATGAATGAAAAAGGAAAGATAATAGAACCAAATGAGCCAAACGCATATAAATTTGAAAGTTTTATATTTGATAGCTTCCAAAAATTAGATGACATGGCAATATTAAGAGTAAATAGAGAAGAAGAATTTGCTCCAGTAAAAGGAAAAACGGGAGTAGATAGTGTAGAAACAGCAAGAGAATTATATAATAAATATCATAAGAATTTGTAAGAAATGTAATTTGAAATCTACACACATTTGTTGTAATGTATAAATTGGGAGGAATTTATGGATTATTTAAAAAGATACCAAGAATGGTTAGAAAGTAACGAGATAGACGAAGAAACAAAAGAAGAATTAAGAAAAATAAAAAATGATGAAACAGAAATAAAAGATAGTTTTTACAAAGATTTAGAATTTGGAACAGCAGGACTACGTGGCATTGTAGGAGCAGGAACAAATAGAATGAATAAATATACTGTAGGAAAAGCAACACAAGGATTAGCAAATTATATTGCAAAAAACAATGGGCAAAATAAGGGAGTAGCTATTGCTTATGACTCAAGAAATATGTCACAAGAATTTAGCAAATTAGCTGCATTAATATTAAATGCAAATGGTATAAAAACATATAGATTTGAATCTTTGAGACCAACACCAGAGCTATCATATACAGTAAGAGAATTAGGTTGTATTTCTGGAATAGTAATAACAGCAAGTCATAATCCACCAAAATATAATGGATATAAAGTTTATTGGGAAGATGGAGCGCAAATTTCTTTCCCTGTGGATGTTGAGATAACAGAAGAAGTAAATGCAATAAAAAATTATTCAGATATAAAAGAAATTAGTGAAGATACAGCAATAGAAAAAGGATTATATAACACAATAGGAGAAGAAATTGATAATAAATATATTGAATATTTAAAATCAATCGCTTTAAATAAAGAAATAGATAAAGAATATGGAAAAGATATAAAAATAGTATATACACCATTACATGGAACAGGAAAAAAATTAGCTTTAAGGATTTTAGATGAGCTAGGTTTTACAAATGTACATATAGTAAAAGAACAAGCAGAACCAGATGGAAGATTTCCAACTGTAAGCTATCCAAACCCAGAAGATCCTGCTGCATTTGAACTTGCTTTAAAACTTGCAAAAGAAATACAGGCAGATATAGTTGTTGCAAATGACCCAGATGCAGATAGAATAGGCTTACATGTTAGAGATAATAAAACAGGAGAATACGTATTATTTAATGGAAACATGATAGGACTTACTGTTGCTGATTATTTAATAAACCAAAAAAGAGAAAAAGGATTATTGGATAAAAATGTTGCATTAATAAAAACAATAGTTTCTTCAAATATGGCAGATAGGATTTGTGAAGAAAATGGTGTTAAATTATTTGAAGTGTTAACAGGCTTTAAAAATGTAGCAGCAAAAATAAGAGAATTCGAAAAAGAAAATACATATAAATGCATAATGGGATATGAAGAAAGTTATGGTTGCCTAGTAGGAGATAGGGTAAGAGATAAAGATGGAATTGTAGCATTAATGTTACTTTCAGAAGCAGCAGCTTTATATAAAAAACAAGGATTAACTCTTTGGGACAATATGCAAAACATGTATAAAAAATATGGATATTATAAAGAAGGTCAAGTATCTATAGTTTTAGAAGGAGCAGAAGGTGCTCAAAAAATAAAAGATATGATGGAAGAAATAAGAAATAATCCACCAAAAACAATAGGAAAATATAAAGTATTAAAATTAAAAGATTATTCAAATGGAAAAATTAAAGATTGTGTAACAGAAGAAATAAGTAATGAAGATTTACCAAAATCAAATGTGCTATATTTTGAATTAGAAAATGATTTTTGGGGTTGTGTTAGACCATCAGGCACAGAACCAAAAATAAAATTGTATATGGGAGTAAAAGGAGAAAGTTTAGAAGAGGCAGATAGATTAGTAGAAGACTTAAGAAATGGAATGAAAGAGATACTAAAATAGTGTTAAAATTGCATGTTAACTTTAGTTGACAAATTGCAAAGTTAAATTGGTAGAACATTTAGGACTTAACAAGTATAATAAAATCATGGAGAAATCCGAATAAAAAGTAAAGGAGAATTAAACATGAAATTTAATGAAAAACTAATTAATTTAAGAAAACAAAAAGGATTGTCACAAGAGGAATTAGGCTATAAATTAAATGTAACAAGACAAACTGTATCAAAGTGGGAGTTAGATGAAACAACACCAGAAATGAGTAAATTAGTAGAAATGAGCAAAATTTTTGGAGTAGGTTTAGATGAATTAACAAATGAAGAAGTAAAAATAGAAGATAAACCTATAAATGAAAAACCAATAAAAAACAATTCTACAGTAAAGGTAATAATTTTAATAGTATTAATTACAGTAATATTTTTAGCAGCAGTATGGTTTTTATTTGTTTCACATATATTCAAGATATTTAACTTCGGAAAAGATATGACAGAAAAAGTATTAGATAAAGGATTTGAAATGATGGATGGAATGCAAAATCAAATGAAAGAAACAGAAAACAAATCCGATAACAATATGGTTAATACAGTAACAAACATGATGAATGAAGTACAAAATAAGATAGATACAAATTTTGAAGAAACAAACTCAACAATAGAATCACAAATAGAGGATGATAATTTTTCAGAAGAATATGAGAAAACAAAATCATATATTGAACAACAACAAAAAGAAATTCTAGAAAAAATGCAAAAAAATTCATAAACAATTTTAAAGGAGAGAAAAAATGGTAGTTTTAATAGTAGTTATAGTAATAATATTATTGGTAATACTTAGTAAGTATAATAAATTAGTAAAGCAAAAAAATTCAGTAAAACAGGCTCAATCTGGAATCGATGTATATTTAAATCAAAGATTTGATTTGATTCCAAATTTAGTTGAATGTGTAAAAGGTTATGCGAAACATGAAGAACAAGTGTTAGAAAAAATTACACAATTAAGAGCAAAATATAGTAAAAGTAAAGACTTAAAAGAAGCAGAAAAATTAAATAATGGTATAAACCAAGTAATTGCAGTGGCAGAACAGTATCCAGAATTAAAAGCAAGTGAACAATTTTTAAACTTGCAAAAAAGTTTATCAAAAATGGAGAGTCAGTTACAAGCTGCAAGAAGAATATACAATAATGAGGTAACTGCATATAACACTACTATTAATACTGTACCTACAAATATAATTGCAAAAATGTTTAATTTTAAAGAAGCAGAATTATTTACAATAGAAGATTATAAAAAAGAAAATATACAAGTGGATTTAGGATAATATTATGAAGAATTTTGAAGATTTATTTAAAGAGATAGAAGAAAATCAAGAAATAAAAAAATCATGGCAAGAGGCAAGAGAAGAACAGAAAAAGATGAATAAAATAAGAGGAATAATAGCAATAATAACTATTGTTTTGGGACTTGGTTTTATAATATTAAAAATGAATTTAAATTCTTATAAAGAATTTAATGCATTTTTAATAATTCCATCTTTGTTTTTTATATTTTTTGTAAATTTAATTGCATTTGTGATTACATGTTTAATTAGTAAAAAACAAAATGCATATAAATTAGAATTTAAACAATTAATAATAAAAAAATTAATAGATAATTTTTATGATAATCTAGAATATTATCCTCTTAAAGAAATGCCAGAAAGAATTTATGAGAAACCAAATTATAATGAATATTACAATGAATACTATTCAGAAGACTATTTTGAGGGACAGATAAAGAATAAATATTATATAGATATGGCAGAAGTATTTACAGAACATGTTGAAACTCATACAGATAGTGAAGGAAATACACATACAACAAGAACAACAATATTTCATGGATTGTTTGCAAAAGTGACATCAGAAAAATCTATAACAAGCGAGTTAAGAATTGTACAAGATAAAATTGGAAAATATAATAAAAACAGACTTAATATGGATTCTAGCGAATTTGAGAAATACTTTGATGTAATAACGGACAACAAAATTATAGCAATGCAGTTATTAACAGCAGATGTAATGGAAGAAATGATAGAATTCGAAAATAAAACAAATATGAAATATGATATAGTTGTAAAAGAAAACGAAATTTATTTAAGATTTCATTGCGGAGATATGTTTGAACCACAATCAGTAAGAAAAGGAATTATAAACAAAGCGCAATTGGAAAAATATTTTTATATGTTAAATTTTACATATAATTTATCAAATAGATTAATAGAACTAATTAATGAAACAGAAATATAACAATATAAAGGGGGTGAATTTATTGGATAAGAAAACAACTAGTTGGGTGTCATACATAACTATACTAGGATGGATAATAGCTTATTTAGCAGGGGATAAAGAAGGAGCAAAATATTACTTAAACCAATCATTAGTAATCTGGTTAGGATTTTTAGCAGTATCTTTAGCTTCAATTATTTTAGCATTTATACCAATACTTGGATGGTTAGCAGTTTTTGCTGCAAATATTTATCTTGTTGTAATGTTTGTAATGGGATTAATAAATGCTATAAAACAAGAAGAAAAAGAATTACCTTTAATAGGAAAAATCGTAATATTAAAATAAGAAAAAAGGATGGAATATCTTATTTATTCCATCCTTTTATATTACTTCTTTTAATTGCTCCATAAATATTTGCTTTAACATTAGGAATTTTCTTTTGAAAATCCCAAATTAAATTTTTCATATCTTCTCTTTTTGAAACTCCATCCATTGGGCAACATTTAGGCATAACTTCTATACAATTTTTCTTTACAAAAGTTTTTATACATCTTTCTGGAGCATAAATAAGGGGCCTAATTAAAGTTATTCCAGATCTATCCATATATGCTGTTGGTGCAAAAGTATTTATATTTCCACCATATAATAAATTTAAAAAGAAAGTTTCTAAAACATCATCTTCATTATGACCTAATGCTATTTTATTACATCCTTCTCTAATTGCCACACTATTTAATATTCCTCTTCTTAAATTTGCACACAAAGAACACGGATTCTTTTCTTCTCGTATATCAAAAACTATTTCTTTAATATGAGTTTTTTCTTCTACATATTGAACACCAATTTTTTCACAAGTGGTTTTTAAAAAATCACTATTAAAAAATTCAAAACCAGGATTTATACTAATTGCAATAACTTCAAATTTCTTTGGATAAAATATCTGTAAGTTCTTTAATGCCATAAGTAAAGTTATAGAATCTTTACCTCCAGATAGCCCAACTGCAATTTTATCTCCATCTTCTATCATATTATAATCATCTATTGCTTTTCTAACATAACTTAAAATACGTTGCATATATATCAGTCCTTTTTAATTAAACAAATTCCAATTCATTATAATATAATATATATTTCTTGTCAAAACATTTAAACTAGTGTATAATACCAATGTATGCACTTATAGCTCAGGTGGATAGAGCGCTCCCCTCCTAAGAGTTTGTTATAACATCCACCTTTGGAGAAAAAGTGATTGACAACAAGTTAATAAAACACTAAAATTGAATAGCTTTTTAAGATGTTTCCGTAGCTCAGCTGGATAGAGCGACCGCCTCCTAAGCGGTAGGTCGGGTGTTCGAATCACCTCGGGAACGCCAAAAACTCCACCGAAAAGCCCTGTAAAATCAAGGGTTTTCGGTGTTTTTTGTTTTTCAGACCAAATGCGAAAACTTAAAAAAACAGCAAGTTTTATTAGCAGATTTTCCGTCAGCTAATGGAATTTAGGACAAATGTCGTCCGCCTTTTAGGTGTACGGCTTGCTAATAAAAATTAGCAAAAAAATCATTATTTTACTAATGAAAATGCCCTCTCTGCTAATGGCAGAAAAAATCGCTCGAAATTCTTGCTAATGAATAAGACGGTCGTTACGCTGTTAATTACTTCCTCCCTTGCCGATAGCACGATATTCGCAAACTACAATTATCTTTGTTCCATATATAAATTGTATCGACTGGAGGTGTTTGTTTTGAGAGAAAAGAAATTTCATATATATCTAAATAAGAAAGTCTTATATTGCAATCTGCTTACAAGCGGAAAGTTATATGAACACCTTGCTGATATTGATACTTCGGCGTGTAATATGGCGGAGTATCTGATAAAGGAAATGGCAAGAAAGCAGGGGGTAACAGAAGAACTGAAAGGAAAGGATATGATGAGATGGGTCGGATTGATGAATAATATCCGAGCCTGTGCAGACGAGATTGTATTGAATGATATTGTTTATTCCTAATAGCATACCAGCTGAAAAGAAACTGCTGTCTTAATTGATGGCAGTTCTTCTTTTTCGGCAAGTATTCAAGAAGTCATAAAGTTGTGAGTATAGTCGAAGTAGTTTGAAGTATTGAAAAAAATGA
>CAKPKG010000009.1 GCA_934167165.1 uncultured Clostridia bacterium | reverse complement strand
CCGTTTGAAAAAGCAAAGTAAGATAGCTAAAATGTATTTAAGAGAGAATAGGTCAAAGGCTGAAAGCCTATTTATTACAAGTCTATCCGAAATTTCACTTTTTAGGTCTTATATTGAAATAACAGTAGATATAAGCGTGAGCTAGCGTTAATAGCATAAATGAGGTTAATTATTTAATTAATAAATTTAGGTGGTAACACGGTAAAAATCGTCCTATTGCATAGGGCGATTTTTTTGTTGAATAGAATAAAAAAGAAAGGATGATTGATTACATGAAAGAACAAATTGCAAAAATTAAAGAAAATGCACTAGCAGAAATTTCAAACAGTAAAGTATTGCAAGAACTAGAAAATGCAAGAGTAAAATACCTAGGGAAAAAAGGAGAACTTACAGCAGTTCTAAAAGGAATGAAAGATTTATCTCCAGAAGAAAGACCAGTAATTGGAAGTATTGTAAATGAAGTAAGAGATAATTTAGAAAGTAAAATTAAAGAAGTAGAAGAAACACTAAAAGAAAAAGCTATGAACTTAAGGCTAGAAAGAGAAAGAATAGACATTACACTTCCAGCTACAAAAATAAAAAGAGGAAGCAAACATCCAATAAATAGAATAATAGAAGAAGTTGAAGATATATTTGTTTCAATGGGATATGATGTAGTTTCAGGTCCAGAACTAGAAACTGATGAATACTGTTTTGAAAGATTAAATCTTCCAAAAGGGCATCCAGCTAGAGATATGCAAGATAGCTTTTATGTTGATCCAGAGCATCTTTTAAGAACACAAACATCAGCAGTTCAAGCAAGAGCTATGATGGCAAATGAAGAAAAAGAACCAATTAGAATTATATGCCCAGGTAAAACATATAGAAGAGACGATGACGCAACACACTCACATCAATTTGGTCAAGTAGAAGGATTATTAATAGACAAAAATATTAGTTTAGCAGATTTAAAAGGAACATTAGAAGTATTTGTTAAAAAAATGCTTGGAGAAAATTCTAAATTAAGATTTAGACCAAGTTATTTCCCATTTACAGAACCAAGCTATGAAGTTGATGTTAGTTGCTTTAAATGTGGAGGTAAAGGTTGCAACCTTTGTAAACAAACAGGTTGGATAGAAATTTTAGGTTCAGGAATGGTACATCCAAATGTATTAAAAATGAATGGATATGATCCAGAAAAATATACAGGATTTGCTTTTGGAACTGGTCTTGATAGACTTGCAATGTTTAAATATGGAATTACAGATATAAGGTATTTCTATACAAATGATGTAAGATTCCTAAATCAATTTGATAGAAAGGATGTGGACTAATTGAAACTAAGTAAAAATTTTGTTAAAGACTATGTAGATATAGATGTAGATATAAAAGATTTGGCAGAAGACATGACAAGAGTAGGAAATGAATATGATAGCGCAGAAAAATTAGTAAATGCTACAAAATTAATTATAGGTGAAGTAAAAGAATGCGAAATGCATCCAGATTCAGATCACTTACATGTATGCAAAGTAGACATTGGAAAAGAGATTTTAGATATAGTATGTGGAGCTCCAAATGTTAGAAAGGGATTAAAAGTAATAGTGGCACAAGTAGGAGCAGAACTTCCAGGAGATATAACAATAAGAAAAGGAAATATTAGAGGGCAAGAATCAAATGGAATGATGTGTTCATTATTAGAACTTGGAATTGAATCAAAATTTTTAAGCGAAACAGAAAAAAACGGTATACATGAACTCCCACAAGATGCCCCAGTAGGAGAAGACCCAATTAAATTCATGGGATTAGATGACGAAGTAGCTGACTTTGAACTTACAGCAAACAGAGGAGATTTATTAAGCATTTTAGGTATGGCATATGAATTAGGAGCAATATATGATAAACCTGTAAAGGAAATAGATTTAAAACATAGTGAAGAAAACGAAGATGTAAATGATAGCTTTAATGTAGAAATAGAAACTGAAAATTGTAATTTATTTTTAGCAAAAAAAGCTTTAAATGTTACTATAAAAGAAAGCCCAGACTTTATAAAAAATAGACTTATAGCAAGTGGAATAAGACCAATAAACAATGTAGTAGATATAAGTAACTATGTAATGCTAGAAGTAGGTCAGCCATTGCATTTTTATGATGCAGATAGATTAGGTAATAAAATTTTAGTCAGAATGGCTAAAAATGGCGAAAAATTAACAACATTAGATAATATAGAAAGAGAATTAGATCAAGAAGACATAGTTATTACAAATGGAACAGAAGCAATTGGACTAGCAGGAGTTATGGGAGGCCTTTCAACAGAAGTTGAAGAAGATACAAAAAATATTATAATAGAATCTGCTATATTTGATGGAGTAAAAATAAGATGTACATCTAAAAAAATATTAAGAAGCGAAGCAAGTAATCGTTTCGAAAAAGGATTAGATCCAAATAGAACATATATGGCTATAGAAAGAGCCGTTGCATTACTTGAAAAATATGCAGATGCAAAAATTGCAAAAGGAACAGTAGTTTATGACAAAGCTAACAAAGAAGCGAAAAAAATAGATATAAGTTTTGAAGACATAAATAATCTATTGGGAATAGTAGTTCCAGATGAAGCAACATTAGATGTATTTAGAAAACTAGGATTTGAATACAAAGTAAATAGAAGAAATGTTACAGTAACTGTACCAACAAGAAGAATGGATATATCAATAAAAGAAGATTTAATAGAAGAAGTAGGAAGAATTTATGGAGTTGACAATATAGAAGGAAAACTTCCAATGCTTCCAACAAGAACAGGAAAATATGATAAAACAACAAGAGAAATAAGAAATAAAATGATAGGTTTAGGATTAAACGAAACAATGTCATATATCTTAATTAATGATAAAGAAGTTTCAAAATTCACAACAGACAATTTTGAACCAATAAAATTATTAGATCCATTAACAGAAGAAAGAAATACATTAAGATATAGCATGATACCATCACTTTTAAAAATATACAATTATAATTTAGGAAGAAACAACAAAGATGTATCAATATTTGAAATAGGAAAAGGCTTTGGAAAAGTAAATGAGGACTATATAGAAGAAGAGAAACTATGTGTACTTATGTCTGGGAAATATTATGAAGGAATTGGAAATACAAAAAATGTAGACTTCTATATTTTAAAAGGTGTAGCAGAAGAGCTTTTAGATTACCTTGGATATAATGGAAGATATAGCTTTATAAACAACAAAGGACTTCCAAAAGAAATGCATCCAGGTCAAAGTGCGTTAATCTCTGTAAATAATGATACTGTAGGAATTATGGGAAAAGTACATCCAAAAGAAAGTAAAGAAGATATATATGTAATGGAAATAAACTTAAGCAAATTACTTGCTAAAAAAGTAGGAAAGATGAAATACAAAGAATTTTCAAAATTCCCAAGTATCAAAAAAGACGTTGCATTTATAGTAGATAAAAACCTAGAATCAGCAATAATAGAAAAACAAATTAAAAAATCAGCAGGAAGCTTACTTACAAATATCGAAGTATTTGATGTGTATACAGGAGAACACGTAGACGAAAACAAAAAATCAATAGCATACTCATTAACATTTAGTGACAGCAAAAAAACACTAACAGATGATGAAGTAACAGGAATATTCAACAAAGTAATAGCAGATGCAGAAAGAGTATTTGGCGCAGAAATAAGAAAATAATGAATTGCAAATTCATGAAGTGAGAGGTGTGAGGTGAGAAGTGCGAAAAATAGTGAAAAGACTGCGAAGCCTTGGCTCTATAAATCCCACTTCAAACCTCACACTGCTCACATCCATTAAACAAATTTCAATTCGTATGACTATATTAAAAAAACAATTGAAAAATGATTTCCTTTGTGCTAATATATCTCTATGGACAAATAATAAGGAGTGAAATACAAATGGCAAAAAAGAAAATAGATAAACAAAAATTAATAACTAAAATAATAGCATTAGTATTAGCAGGATTAATGGTACTTAGTATTGCATTTACATTAATATGGTGTTTAATTGTTAAATAAAACATTTAATTAAGGAAGGTAATTACAAATGAAAAATACATTATTTTCGCAAAGTTTAGAAATTACTAGTCAAGATATAACAAATTACTTGGAGCTATTAAAAAGTAATCCAATAAAAATAGTAACACTAATAATAGATATAGCGATAGTAATATTTTTAGCTGTTAAACTAGTACAAATAGTTAAAGAAACAAGAGCATGGCAATTAATAAAAGGAATCGCGTTTCTAATAATTGCAACATTACTTAGTTCAATACTAGACCTAAAAATATTAAATTATATATTAACTTCATTTATGACATATGGGGTAATATTATTAATAATAATATTTCAACCAGAATTAAGGCGTGCACTAGAGCAACTTCGGAACAAGTAAATTAACTAAATTTTTCGGAATAGACAAAGATATAAGAACAAAAACAAAAGAGAATATATATAAAATAGTAATCGCTGCAACAGAGCTTGCAAAAAATAAAACAGGCGCATTAATTGTAATAGAAAGAGATATAAAATTGCAAGATATTGCAGACACAGGAATCTTAATAGATGGAGAAATATCTCCACAATTATTAGTTAATATATTTAATCCTAAAACTCCATTACATGATGGAGCAGTAATTATAAGCGAAAATAAAATAAAAGCAGCAGCATGTATGCTTCCGTTATCTAATGATAAGAGTATATCAAAGGGATTAGGAACAAGACATAGATCAGCAGCAGGAATGAGCCAAGAATCAGATGCGATAGTAGTTGTTGTGTCAGAAGAAACAGGAAAAATATCTGTTGCAAAAGATGGAACACTTATAGTAGATGTAAAAGAAGACGCATTAAGACAAATATTAATAAAAAATATAGTTACAAAAAAATTTGGAGAAGAAGTTCCAAAGAAAAAGCTAAAAGAAAAAATAGAAGAGATAAAAGAAAAAAACAAGAAATAAAAAAAACACATCTCTGCTTGCGGTTGAGATGTGTTTTTTAACCATTTAAAAGTAAATAGTAAAGTTTAATTTTGGGAGAAATAAAATGAGAAACATAAAACTAACAATAGAATATGATGGAAAAAAATTTAATGGTTGGCAAAAGCAACCAAACAAACCAAATATTCAGGGAGAAATAGAAAATGCAATAAAAGAAATTACAGGAGAGGAAGTAGACTTAATTGCATCAGGAAGAACAGATGCAGGAGTACATGCATTACGGCCAAATAGCTAATTTTAAAACAAATAGCAATATAGAAATAGAAAAAATTCCATATGCACTAAATTCAAAATTAAAAAAGAGCATAGTAATAAAAGAAGCAGTAGAAGTAGAAGATAGATTTCATTCAAGATACAATGCAAAGCAAAAGAAATATAGGTATGTAATAAACAACTCAAAACATGGAACAGCAATATATAGAGATTTAGAATATCATATGCCAATAAAACTAGATGTAGAAAAAATGAAAAAGGCAGTAAAGTATTTTGAAGGAGAACATGATTTCGCTGCATTTAAGGCAAGTGGAACAAGTAGCAAAAGTAGTGTAAGAACAATATATAAAGCAGAAGTATTAGAGGATGGAGAAAAAATAAAAATAGAACTAACACGGAAATGGCTTTTTGTATAACATGGTAAGAATAATTGCAGGAACATTAGTAGATGTAGGTCTTGGTAAAATAAAAGTAGAAGAAATACCTGAAATTATAGAATCAAAAGAAAGAGCTAGAGCAGGAAAAACTCTAGCAGCACATGGACTATATTTAGTAGAAGTAAAATACAACAAAGATTGACATAAATACAAAAATATAGTAAAATTAATAAATGTGTAAAGGAGATGGTATTTTGGCAAAAGAATTTAATTACAGAGATTCGTTAAATATGGTAACAGCAGTAAGTACATCATATGTTCCAAGAATAGAAATAGTAAAATATTTTGCAGATAATTTTGAGAAAGAAAAAATGTTTACTCAAGATGAGCTAAAGGCAATTGTAAAAGAGTTAGTAAGTGAAAGAGAAAAATCTGGAAGAAGAATAAGCAAAAGTATGAATGAAATATGGAAGGAACAGGGAAAAACAGCAAATGGAACAAAAACAACATTAGAAGATGAGGAAAGAGAGTAAAAAGTTTATATAAACTTTTTACTCTCTTTCCTTATTGATCTTATAAATACTTTTCAATCTCATTCCAAACATCTTCACAGTAAGTTTTCTTTTCTGCAGAAAATGGTAGAAAAGTTAAATCTTTTAATGGATTTAAAGAATTTTGCAAATCTTTTACTGCATTAGCAACTTTAGTAGGTGCTAATTTATCTGCTTTATTTGCAATAACAATACAAGGATGATTGCCAGATTTGTTTATAATATAATCATACATTAACCTATCATTTGCAGTAGGCTCATGTCTAATATCTATTAAAAATATAATTAAAGCAATTTCTTTTCTTATTTGCAAATATTGTTCTATAAAATTTCCAACCTTAACTTGTTCTGCTTTACTCATTTTGCTGTAACCATATCCAGGTAAATCTACAAAATAGAAAGAGTTATCCATATTATAAAAATTAATTTGTCTAGTTTTACCAGGTTCACTACTAGTCCTAGCAAGAGATTTTCTATTAATCATTGTATTTACAAAAGAAGATTTCCCAACATTAGATTTTCCAACCAAAACAATTTCGGGTAAACCTAAAGTAGGATATTGTTTAGGACTAACAGCAGATATTTCAAACTTCGGATTTTTAACTATCATAACAATTTCCTTTCTGTAATATAAATTGATGTGAGAGGTGTGATGTGGGAGGTGTGATTTATAGGGGCATAGCTTCGTAGGCTTTTCTCTATTCTTCGCACCTCACCCTTCGCACTTCGTTAAATTCTAACTAAATTATTTCTTTGGAATAATTTTCTCTATTCCACCCATGTAAGGCCTTAAAATTTCTGGAATATTAATACTTCCATCCTGATTATAATTATTTTCTAAAAATGCAATAAGCATACGAGGAGGAGCAACCACTGTGTTATTTAATGTATGTGCAAAATAATTTCCTTTTTCTCCTTTTATACGAATACCTAAACGTCTAGATTGTGCATCAGTTAAATTAGAACAACTTCCAACTTCAAAATATTTTTGTTGCCTTGGACTCCAAGCCTCAACATCACAAGATTTAGCTTTTAAATCTGCCAAATCTCCAGAACAACATTCCAATGTACGTACTGGAATATCTAAACTTCTAAACAATTCTACTGTATATGACCACATTTTATCATACCATTTGTAACTATCTTCTGGTTCGCAAACAACTATCATTTCTTGTTTTTCAAATTGATGTATTCTATAAACTCCTCTTTCTTCTATACCATGTGCTCCTTTTTCTTTTCTAAAACATGGAGAATATGAAGTCATTGTATAAGGAAGCTCAGCTTTTGGTAAAATTTGACCTTTAAATTTACCTATCATAGAATGTTCACTTGTACCAATTAAATACAAATCTTCACCTTCAATTTTGTACATCATAGCATCCATTTCTTCAAAACTCATAACTCCAGTTACAACATCACTACGAATCATAAAAGGAGGTACACAATAAGTAAATCCTTTATTTATCATAAAATCACGAGCATAACTAATAACTGCAGAGTGAAGTCTAGCAATATCTCCAATTAAATAATAAAAACCATTGCCAGCAACCCTACGAGCAGAGTCTAAATCTATTCCATTAAGTCTTTCCATTATATCTGTATGATATGGAATTTCATAATCTGGAACAAATGGCTCACCATATTTTTGAATTTCAACATTTTCTGTATCATTTTTACCAATTGGAACAGATTCGTGAATTATATTAGGAATTTTCATCATAATTTCTTTTATTTTAAATGAATATTCATCAGTATCTTTTTCTATGTTTTCTAGTTTGCTATTAATTTCATTAACTTTAGCTTTTGTACTTTCTGCTTCATCTTTTTTACCTTCACGCATTAAGTTACCAATTTCCTTGCTTAAACTATTACGTTCCATTCTTAATGTGTCACCAGAAAGTTGAAGTTCTCTATATTTTTTATCTAAATTAATTACTTCATCTACTAATCCTAATTTTTGATCTTGAAATTTTTTCTTAATATTTTTTTTAACTAAATCAGGATTTTCTCTTAAAAATTTAATATCTAACATAAATGTACTCCTTATAAAATATAATATAGTTAAGTTTACTACAAAATATTAGATTTTGCAATAAATAAAAGTTGAAAGGCTAAAATATTTAAGGAGAGAAAATAAAAAGAGAAAATAAAAATAGTAAAATATGTTGACAAAAAAAGTTTTTTTATGTAGGATAGTAATATAATAAAAAAGAAAGGGGAATGTGATTATGGGTGTAGCAGCATTAGTTTTAGGAATTGTTTCAGTTGTAATTGGATTTATACCATTTTGTGGAAGCTGGGCAATAATTCCAGCAATTGTAGGATTAGTATTAGGAATTGTTGATTGTGTTAAAAAAAGCAAAGAGGGAAATCCAAAAGGAAAGGCAATAGCAGGAATAGTTTGTTCAGCAGTTGCAATAGTAATAATAATAGCATACTATCTTTGTGTAGGAGCAGCAATGAAAAAAGCTGGAAAATCTTTAGAAAAAGCTATAGAAAACTACGATTGGAATTCTGTTAACTGGACAGTTGATAATTCTATAGACGAAATGTAATGAAAAGAAGTTCTACAATAAAAATTTCAAAAGACATTAAAAACGACTATAGAATATGTAATATAGTACTATTATATATATCGATATTTATCTTGTTATTACCGGTAGTATTAGGTATACTAGAAAAAATTTCTCCAGTACTAACAAGATGTCCATATTTAGAATTAACAGGTAAACCTTGTCCTCTTTGTGGAGGAACAAGGTTTATTAAAAACATAAAAAATTCATTTAATGATTTATCATATTTTTTTAATTTTTTTGGAATAATAATTGTCATTGTATTATTTCAAATAGTATTTAGAACAATAAATATATTTAAAAAAACATATTCAGATAAGTTGATAAAAATAGATATATTTGTGCATATATTAATATTTGTTGCATATACAATATATGAAATATGCTTTATTATATATAATAAATAGAGGTATAAAAATGGATAAAGAAGAAAATATAATAGAAACTACAGAAGTAGTAGATACAAAAGAAACTATTCAAAAAGAAGTAGATAATTTAGAAGAAAACAATAAAAAAGGATTAAGCATTGCTTCAATGGTATTAGGAATCGTGTCAATATTATTAGGACGCAATTTTTTAATAGCTATTGCGTGTGGTGTGCTAGCAATTATTTTTGGATTAAAAGGTAAAAAAATGGGCGGAAAAGGAATGGCAAAAGCAGGATTTATTACAGGAATAATAGGGGTAAGTTTACAATTAGTATTAATATTAATAGGAACAATGCTAGGGTTAGCACTTATTGGAACAATAGGAACAATGGTTCACTAAAATAAAAGAACGAAAAACAAGACAGAGATGTCTTGTTTTTTTATATAGTTAATTGTATAATAGCACTATTAACAAAAACTAATCATCGTAATAGGAGAAAAAATGTTTAAATATATTATAATAACAATAGGATTCACCATAGCATATGTTGGATTTGGATTAATCAATTTTTATCAATCAAAAAATATTGAACCTACATTTATAAATTTATTAAAATATAACTTATGTATTATACCAATAACTTTTACCCTTAATTTTATAGTAACATTAATTTTTAACAAAGGGTACAAAGCAGTTGGACAAATGTTACCAGTAACTATAATCTATATCGCAGTAGGTGTATTTTCTTATGTTATAGTAAATTATTTATACTTTAAAGAAACACCAAAATTAAATCAAATAATAGCAATTGCATTAGTTTTAATAGGATTAATAATATGCAACTATAAAAAGTAAAATTATTTAATTTTATTAATAACAAATGCAGACATAAAAGAAGAAACAGCAAAAAACAAACCTGTTCTAAAAAGTATTAAACTAGAATCATATATAATATGAGAAGTTGGATATGTATTGTATAAAGATAATATGAAAGTAGCAAATAAGCATAATACAAAGGAAATTTTAAAACCTACTTTCATGACTTTTACAATAGGCATGTCCATATTTTTTATTTCTAAAATTAGTTTATTAATCATATAAAACTTACCTCCAAAAGAAAACATCATCTAAAACAATGTTAACATAATTAATAAATGAAATCAAAGGAAATAATTGGACAAATTGGAATTTGTAATTATATTCAAAATTGTAGGGATCGCCGTCCTCGGCGACCCGACCAATTAAGAATAAAAAAAGAAAAAAAGCAAATCTTTCGATTTGCTTAAATATTAATTACTTATGCTAATGTATTTAATTTTTTAGCTAAATTAGATTTTTTTCTAGAAGCAGTGTTCTTTTTGATAATGCCTTTTGAACAAGCACCATCTATTTTTTTAACAGCATCTTTAAATAATTTTTCAGCGTCTTTGTTTCCTTCTGCTACTGCTGATTCGAATTTTTTAACAGCTGTTTTATATTCAGATTTAATCATATTATTTCTTAATGTTTTCTTCTCAATAACATCAACTCTTTTTATTGCAGATTTGATATTTGGCATATGCTTTGCACCTCCTTAAAGTCAATAATAAATTTCACTCCTACTATTCTAACACGTAAAATTCAAATTTGCAAGTAAAAAATGGTAAAAACTAACGAAAAAACAGATGTTTACAATAAAGAAAAAATTGTATATAATATTTAAGAGGTGAAAAAATGGAAAAATACTTACAAAAAGCAAAAGAAAATATGATTGCAAAAGAAAGCATACTATCAAAATATGCATGTAAATCAGAAAATGCAATATTATTAAAAGAAGATAATGATGAAGATATTAGACCACCATTCTTTAGAGATATAGATAGAATCATACATTCTTTAGCATATACAAGATACATAGATAAAACACAGGTGTATTCATTTATAGAAAATGACCATATTACTCATAGAGTACTACATGTTCAATTGGTTTCTAAAATAGCAAGAACAATAGGAAGAAGTTTAATGCTAAACGAAGACTTAATAGAAGCAATAGCATTAGGACATGACGTAGGACACAGCCCATTTGGACATAAAGGAGAAACATATTTAAACAATTTAAGTCAAAGAGAAAAAGTGGGACATTTTTATCACAATGCGCAAAGTGTAAGAGTACTAAAGGATTTGGAACATTTAAATGTTAGTGTACAAACATTAGACGGAATACTTGCACATAATGGAGAGATTTTAGTAAATAAATATGAATATAATGAAAATAAAACAAAAGAAGAGTTTTTACAAGAATTGCATGATGTATTTTATAAAAAAGATTACAGTAAAAAAATTCTTCCAATGACATTAGAAGGTGCAGTAGTAAGATTATCGGATATAATTGCATATATAGGAAGAGATATAGAAGATTCAATAAAAGTTGGAGTTATAACAAGAGAAGATATACCACAAAGTATTACAAATGTGCTAGGAGATAATAACTCTAAAATAGTAGATACACTAATAAAAGATATAATAATAAATAGCATGGGAAAACCATATTTAACTTTTTCAGATGATGTGTTTTCTGCATTGTTGGAACTTATGGATTGGAACTATAAATATATATATGCTTCAAAAGAAGCAAATAAGCATCAAGAAATAGTGAAAGTGCTGTTTGATGAATTATTTGATTGTTATTTAGAAAAAGCAAAAAAAGTTGAGAACTTAAATACCAGCCTTAGTCAATCAGATAAAAACTTTTATGAATTTTTAAAAGAACATTCCGAAAAAAATAAACTAGAAAGAATAATAATAGATTATATGGCGGGACAAACGGATAAATACTTCTTAAAAGAGTGTGAAGAAAATATTAAAGGCTTTAATATGGAAGAGCTATATAGAAATTAAAAATATTACATAAATTATTCAAAAATGGAATATACTACAATTAAAACAAACGAAAGAAGGATAATTTATGCAAAAAAATAAAGAGCAAAAAGAAATTGAATTAATTAAATGTATAAGAGATACAAAAAGAAGATTAAATACTGCTAATAAAAATTTTGAGACAGCAGAGGCAGAATTAATAGACTATTATGCCTACCAAATAAAAGCTGAAAAGGCAAAGTTAGATTATTTAATAAAAGAAGTTAAAAACATAGGTATAAGAGTTGATGTAATTAATAATATAGAAATTTTATTAGAAGAAACAAGAGCAATATAGTAATAATTAAATAAAACAAGCATAATTATAGTATAAGTTAAAAATGGGAGGATAAGCCTATGGATAATACTAATACTATAATTATTTTTTTAGCATGTATTTTTGCAATATTAATATTTGGAAAAATGCTCATTATGCCAATAAAGCAAATACTTAAATTAGTTTTTAATTCTGTACTTGGAGGAGCATTAATATTAATTATCAATTGGATGGGAGCAATGTTTAATTTCCATATAGGTTTAAATATATTTACAGCAATTTTTGTTGGAATACTTGGAATACCAGGAGCAGTATTGCTTGCAATATTTAAACTGATTTTATTTTAAACTAATAGTTAAAAAATGTTTTGCAATAATTATATAGGTTGAAAAAAAACAATAATAAGAGTATAATATAAAATATTAATTTTATAAAAAAGGGGTATCAAAAATGGTAGAAGTAAAAACATTAATTAACGAAGAAAAATTGCATAACAGAATTGACGAAATTGCAAAACAAATAGAGGAGGAATACAAAGGCAAAGAACTTACTCTTATATGCATATTAAAAGGTTCAGTATTTTTTACAGTAGATTTAGCAAAAAGGATTAATGGAGATGTAAGACTAGAATTTATAAGAGTATCTAGTTACGGAGAAGGAACAGAAAGTACCGGAGAAATAAAAATGAAATTAGATTTAAAAGATAGTATCCAAGGAAAAGATGTAATAGTAGTAGAAGATATAATAGATACAGGAAGAACTTTATCATATTTATTAGAGTATTTAAAAATGAAAAAACCAAATAGCGTAAAATTATGTGCACTATTGGACAAGCCAGATAGAAGAGTTATGAAAGAGGTAAAAGTTAATTATACAGGTTTTGAAATACCAGACAAATTTGTTGTAGGATATGGATTAGATTGGGACGAAAAATATAGAAATCTACCATATATAGGATACATAGAGCAATAATAATTTAAGTGAAAATTTAGAGGTGTGAAGTACGATTTGTTTCGTGCATCACACCTCATAATTAAAATAGATTTTAGTTATAGAGGGATTAATGTTTAATATAGAAAAAGAACTTAAAAAACTTCCAGACAAACCTGGAGTTTATATTATGAGAGATAAAAACGATAATATTTTATATGTAGGAAAGGCTGTTGTACTAAAAAATAGAGTAAGGCAGTATTTTAGAAAAACAAATAAAACAGCTAGAATAGAAAAAATGGTTTCTTTAATAGATCATTTTGAATATATCGTAACAGATAATGAAGCAGAGGCATTAATATTAGAATGTAATCTAATAAAAAAGAATATGCCTAAATTTAATGTGCTTTTAAAAGATGATAAAACATATCCATACATAAAAATTGATATAAAGTCAGACTATCCGAATGTATTTATAACTAGAAGAATTCAAAATGATGGGGCAAGATATTTTGGACCATATGCTAATGCAGGGGCAGCAAAAGAAATGATTGATTTTATAAAAGAAAAATTTAAAATAAGACAATGTAAAAAATTTAAAAGCAATCAAAGAGCATGCTTAAATTATCATATAAAAAAATGTTTAGCACCATGTATGGGGTATGTAACTAAAGAAGAATATGGAAAACAAATAGACGAAATTATAATGCTTTTAGAGGGCAAAACAAAAGAGATTATAAAACAAATAGATATTGACATTGCTAAATTTGCAGAAAAACAAGAGTACGAAAAAGCAGCAGAATTAAGAGATAAAAAAATTGCAATAGAGAGAATTTCTGAAAGACAGAAGGTCTCTAACATAAATGAGAGAGCAATAGATGTTGTAGGAATTGCAAAAAATGAATTATCTATATGTATAGAATTGTTTTTTGTTAGAAATAGCAAAATGGTTGGGAGAGAACATTACTTTTTTGAAAACTCAAATAATCTAACAGAAAAAGAACTGTTGTCGGAATTTATAAAGCAATATTATATTAACAAACTAGACTTACCTAGCAAAATAATGTTGCCACAAGAAATAGAAGATATAGAAGCAATAGAAGAATTATTAACAAATAAAGTTCAAAGAAAAATAGAATTTAAAGTACCTCAAAAGGGCGAAAAACTAAGATTTATAGAAATGGCAAATAATAATGCGAAAATAACATTAGAGAATAAAACAAAGGAAAAAGAAGATATTGTATTACAATTAAAAGAAGCATTAAAATTAGAAAAATTGCCACGAAAAATAGAATGCTTTGATATATCAAATATGGCTGGAGATTATATGGTAGCGGGAATGTGTGTAGCAAAAGATGGAGTAATAAACAAAAAACTAGGAAGAAAATTTAAAATAAAAACAGTGTTTACACAAGATGATCCTAAATGCATGGAAGAAGTAGTAACAAGAAGACTAAAACATTCCATAGAAAATTCAAAGGGCACATTTGGAACTTTACCAGATGTAATTTTTGCAGATGGTGGAATAACACAAATAAGAGCAATAAAAAAAGCAACTAAAAAATACAACATAGAGATTCCAGTATTTGGAATGGTAAAAGACGACAAGCATAGTACTAAAAAATTAATAGATGAAAATAAAAATGAGATAGAATTATCACAAAACCTAATGAATTTTATAACAAACATGCAAGATGAAGTTCATAGAGTAGCAATTGAATACAACAGAAGCTTGCGAAACAAAGACACAACAAAATCTAAATTAGATAGCATAAATGGAATAGGAGAAAAAAGAAAACAAGAATTGCTTAAAAAATTTGGTAGCATAGAAGGCATAAAAAAGGCTGATATTCTAGAAATTATGGAAGTAAAAGGAATAACAGAAGAATTAGCAAGAAAAATAAAGAAAGAGCTCCTATGAAAGTTGTAATATTAAGTTCATTTCTTGAATATATATGTAAAAAGGACAAGGAGTGAATGAAAATGGTTGATATTACAAAAGATGAGTTTTGGGATTCTAAATTCGAAGAAAAAAGTAAAACAGAAAGCAAAGCAAAACAATTTATAATCAAACACAAAATAATAACAGCATTACTAATAAGTTTAGGCATATTAGTAGCAATAAACACAATTTTAATATATAATTTTATTATAATGTTAGGAGCAATTAGATAAATTGAAATTTGTTTAATTTATGTGAGAGGTGTGATGTTGGAAGTGGGATTTGTAGGGTTAGGGCTTCGTGGGTCTTTCACTATTCTTCGCACTTCTCACCTCAAACCTCACACTTCATGAAATTACAATTTATCTAACAAAAAAACAAATTAAAAGGAGAAGCAAATGAACATAGCAAATGGATGGAAAGATTACGAAATAATAGATATGGCAAATGGAGAAAAACTAGAAAGATGGAATAACATAGTTCTTGTAAGACCAGATCCACAAATAATTTGGAAAAACAAAACATTTCCAGAAAAATGGAACAAAGCAAATGCTGTATATAAAAGAAGTAACAAAGGTGGAGGAGGTTGGAACTATAAAACAAAACTTCCAGAAAGTTGGCAAGTAAAATACAAAGAATTGACATTTAATATAAAACCAATGGGGTTTAAACATACAGGACTTTTTCCAGAACAAGCAGTTAATTGGGACTGGATGATTAATAAAATAAAAAACGCAAAAAGGCCAATAAAAGTATTAAATCTATTTGCGTACACAGGTGGTGCAACTGTTGCATGTCTATATGCAGGTGCATCTGTTTGTCATGTAGATAGTTCAAAAGGAATGGTAGCATGGGCAAAGGAAAATGTTACATCATCTAAATTACAAGATAGACCAGTTAGATATATTGTAGATGACGTAGTTAAATTTGTTCAAAGAGAAATTAGAAGAGGCAATAAATATGATGCAATAATAATGGATCCACCATCATATGGAAGAGGAGTCTCACGGAGAAGTGTGGCAATTTGAAAACAATATATCAGAGTTAATAGAGCTATGTGAAAAAGTTTTAAGTGATAATCCATTATTTTTCTTAATAAATTCATACACAACAGGAATTTCAGCAGAAGTTTTAAGCAATTTATTAAGAATAAATTTAAGAAAATATAAAGGACAAATAAGTTCTGGAGAAATAGGATTACCAATGAAAAACTCAAATCTTATACTACCATGCCGGAATATTTGGAAAATGGGAAAAATAGATTTATGTTAATTTTATAAAAGTGCTAAAAAAATATACAAAAACAAAAATAAAAGTTTTTGTATATTTTTTTTTGCTTTTCATAAACAAAATAAAACAAACAAATAAATAAATAGTAAAATCAAATCATCGAAACAAGAGGTGATTAATTTGATAGAAAATATATGTAATAAATTAACTCTTAAGATTAGAAAAGAAATGCCAGAAGTAGATGACGAAAGAGCAGAAGTAATAAACTATGGATTACAATTAGTAATTGGTGAAGTTCCAAAAACTTTTATACTATTAATAATTGCATATCTATGTGGAGTATTAAAGCTATCAATAATTGCCTTACTTGCAATTATGCCATATAGGGCAACATCTGGAGGAGTACATTTAAAAACACATATAGGTTGCATTATAGGAACAAGTTTGTTTTATGTAGGTAGTTCACTTTTAAGTAAGTACATTGTATTAGAACCAGTATATATAAAATACATACTAATAGGAATTACATGGATTTTTAGTATGATAATGATAAATTTGTATGCACCAGCAGATACAGAAGCCGTTCCAATATTAAGAAAAAAAGAAAGAAGCATAAAAAAGAAATTATCTTATATAACAATGACATTAACACTTGTGGTTTCAATAATTATAAAAAATACACTATTTTCAAATTTATTAATATTTTTAACAATTTTCCAAACAATTTGGATTAGTAAATTTACATATAAGCTAACAAACAATAAATATGGATATAGAGAGTATGTAAAATTAAAAAATGTAACATAATTAACTGTACATAAAAAATATAAAAAAAGGGGAGGGAACAAGAATGACAAAATTATTAGCAAAATTAGCAGAAAAATATGCAAAAAGAACAAACACAGCGTGTGTTATTTGGTTCGTACTACATCAACCAAAAATGCCTGCATCACTTGTAAAAAAAGACTAATAAAAAGTAAAAAAGAAAGCTGTGTAAAAAACAGCTTTTTTTAATTTAATTATAAATTTCTAATTGTTGTGTAAAAAATTCACCAGATTTAGTAGTAAATAAATTTAAATTATTATTTTTATTTAAAACTTTACGAACTTCCCATAAACCAAGTCCATGGCTTTTACCATCATAATCATTTTTAGAGGTATAGCCTTTTTCAAAAATTTTATCAGTATTAACCTCTTTATTAGTATATGTGTTAGATATAGTTATTAATTGCCTATTTAATTTAGGTTCTTTCCTAATTGTTAAATTAATTTTTTTAATATCATTACATTTATTACTTGCTTCTATTGCATTATCAAGTAAAATTCCTAAAACTCTTGTTAATTCATATATTTTCATATTTACATTAGCCAAATCAGAAAAAACTTCAATTTCCATAGAAATACCCATATCATCTGCTTTATGGTATTTAGATGTAATTAAGCTATATACTGCAGGATTTTGTAGTAGTTCTGGATTTAATATAGATAAATTATTAGATTTTCTACAATCTTTCATCAAATCATTATAATAGTCTTTTAAGCCATCCATATTATTAGTAGAAATATAACCACCAATAGATTGAACAATATTTCCAAAGTCATGTTTAAATCCTCTAATATTGTCATATAAAATATTTAAAGTTTTATTATATAATCTTTCTTCTTCTAAACTTGCAGTAGTTTCCTCTAATTTAATAGTTCTTGCTAAACTATACATAGTAAAAACAAAATAAACCAATAAAACAAAAATATTTAATACAGTTAAAGTAAGAGGAATATAATAACTATAGATTGTAGCTAAATATGATTGAACAGCTAAAGCTAATATACCAATAATCATATTAATAAGTAATATTAGCTTGTTCTTTTTCTTTAAACTATCCGTTATTTTAATATTTATAGAAAAATGAACAAGAAATTTATATAACAAATATGCAACTAAATACATTAATAATGAACAAGTTAATTTAGCAATTGGTATTTGAACAAATGTATTTGTTGGAATTTTAGAAATAGTGACACAAATATTTAGTAAAATAGAACCTAAAACAACAAATACTATATAAGGTAATATTTCTGCAAAAATTGCTTTTAAAATATTTGTTTTAAAAATAAAATATACTAGAATTGGACATGCAATTAAATTAATAAAAGTATTAAATGGTGCAGGGATTACTGTTATAGAAAGTATAGCAATAAAAGAAAATATAGAAACATATAAATTTTTTTGCTTTCTTGTAGAAGATATATTTAATATAGTTGCAAAAAGTAGCATTGTTATAATAGCTTCTAAAATTCCTAATGGTATGCTAATAGCCTTAATTAAATTTTGATTTTCAGTTGTTAATGCAGTCCATATTGTTTGTAAAATTTCCATTTTCAAAAACCTCCAAAATTTCATTTTTATATTTAGAACCAATAAAACAGTTGCTGTTATTAGAAAATATAATAACATTTGTAGTGGGATTTATATTCGTAACATTTTTTATATTTGCTATAAATGATTTATGGCACCTTACAAAATTTTCTGGCAGACAATCTTGGATTTTGTTAAAAGAACTATAAGTTTCATAAGTGCTGTTATTAGTACAAAAAACAAGTTTCATACCATCTTTCTTTATATAATTAATTTCGTCTTGATTTATTATTGTATTATTAGTTAATTTAATATACTTGTTAGGAGTTTGATTAATATCTTCTACAAGTCTTAAAATTGTTTCCTCTAATCTATCATCAACAATAGGTTTAGGAATATAATCAAAAGTCTTATATTTATAAGCTAAAAGCACATATTCCAAATGCCCAGTAGTAAAAATTATATATGTATTTTTATTTGATTTTCTAACAATGTTAGCAATATCAAATCCAGTAATTTCTGATTTTAAATTTATATCTGAAATCAATACATCAAATTTATTTTTTTTAACAAACTCAACAACTTCGTTTGCTTTAGAAGATTCTAAAATAATAGATGCATCTATATTGTCTTTTATAAATATAGACTCTAACATTTTGGAAAGTCTAGAAAGAACAGAAGCATTATCGTCACATAAAACAAAATTTAACATATATGCCTCCTATAGATAATATAATTAACTATAAAAAACAAAAAGGATGCAGTCACAAAAAAACAAAAAATACCTATTTTTTCCAATATTAAACTGAATATAATATAGTCTAAAAATTTTTTATTGTCAATATAAAAAATAAAATCTAACACTTATGAGTAATTATTAACACATAAATAAAAAAGGAGGAAGAAAATGAAATACAATAAAATGATTTATATATTACTAGGGGCAGTAGTATGTATATTTACATTTAGTGTAATAATGTTAAACAATAGTGCAAATCAAACAAGCATAACTACTAGCGCAACAGGATTGTCAAACAAAAAGATAGGTTGGGGAATAAAAAGAAATGACAACCATAAACAGCCAGATTTAGGAAGTAAAAATAAAGAAATACTAGAAAAGTACGAAGGAATAGCAATGGGAAACAAAGATGAAAAATATGTTTATTTAACTTTTGATGAAGGATACGAGGCAGGATACACTCCAAAATTATTAGACATATTAAAAGAAAACAATGTTAAAGCAACCTTTTTTATAACAGCACACTACTTAAATACACAACCAGGGTTAGTTGAAAGAATGATTAACGAAGGACATATAGTAGGAAATCACACAGTAAACCACAAAAGTATGCCAGATCTAGATGATGAAAAAGTAAAAAGTGAAATTATGGATTTACACAAAGCAGTATATGAAAAGTTTAATTATGAAATGAAATATATAAGGCCACCAATGGGAGAATACAGCGAAAGAACGTTAGAAATAACAAAGAATTTGGGGTATACAACAACAATGTGGAGCTTTGCATATGACGATTGGAATGAGCAAAAACAAGGAAGAGAAGAATATGGAAAAACAAAAGTAATATCAAATGTACATAATGGAGCAATAATACTATTACATGCAAACTCAGTAGACAACAGCAATATACTAGACTCTTGCATAAAAGAGATAAAAAATATGGGATATGAATTCAAAAGCCTAGACGAATTTAAACTGTAATTTGTGCGAACGATTCTAGGGACTGCCCCTCTTTTGTTGAATGACAAAAGGGGACTGTCCTGAATCGTAAATGCAATGCGTTTTGCGTTTTTGAGCGGACACAGGGCCGCCCCTACATCATTTGCAACTTATTTTTGGGCATATGCAATACGCCCCTACAAATCCCATCTCCCACATCACACCTCTCACCTCAATTAAACAAATTCCAATTTTTAGAGGAGGAAAACATGAAAAATAAAAGATACACAAGATTTTCAAATAAAGTTAACCAAATCCTAGAAGTTCCAAGAGAAGTAATAGAAGGAGTTCCGAAATTCACAATAATAAGTTTTGATGAGATGTTAATAGAAAACTACAAGGGAATTTTAGAATACGAAGAATTTTATATCAAGCTTAGTACAAAAATAGGACTAATAAATATAAACGGATTTAATTTAACATTAGAACAAGTCACAGAAGATGACATATCCATAAAAGGTAAAATAGAAAGTGTATCAATAGAAAGAGTTGAATAAATAAGAACGGAGGATAAAAAGTGTTTTTAAAAATATTATTAAACTATATATTAGGATATGTAAATATAAAAGTGGAAGGATTTTTTATAGAAAGATTTATAAATATTTGCATAAGTAAAAAAATACTTTTATGGAACATAAAAAGAAAAAAATCAACAATCATGTATGCTAATATAGGTATAAATGATTATAAAAAATTGAAGCCAATAGCTAAAAAAACAAAAAGCAAAATATCTATACAAAACAAAAAAGGACTCCCATTTGTAGCACATAAATATAGAAAAAGAAAAATATTTGTTGGTTTATTAGCAGTAATATTTATTGCTTTATTTGTAATGTCAAAATTTATATGGAATATAGAAATAAAAGGAAATAACCAAATTTCAAAAGCAGAAATTTTAGAAGAGCTAAATAAGCAAGGACTAAAAATAGGGGCTTATAAAGGAAAAATAAATTCGAATTCCATTATAAACAGAGTAAGATTAGATAGAAATGATATTGCATGGATGGGAATAGATTTAGAAGGAACAAATGCAATAGTAGAAATAAAAGAAACTAGCAAAGCACCAGAAATAATAGATGAAAATGAATATTGCAATATAGTATCAAATAAAGAAGGAATGATTACAAAAATTAATGTCCAAAATGGGACTGCCGTAGTAAAAGAAGGTGATATAGTAAAACAAGGAGACATACTAGTTCAAGGATATTTAGAGGGAAAATACACAGGTATTAGGTATGTACATGCAAAAGCAGATATAGAAGCCAAAATTTGGTATTCAAAAAAAGAAAAAGTTTTTTTAAAACAGCAAATACAAGTTCCCACAGGCGCTACGGAAGAAAAGTATACACTAAATATAAATAATTTTAAAATAAATTTTTATAAAACCCTTTCAAAATTTGAAAATTATGATACAATAAATGAGAATAAAAAATTAATGATATTTTCTAATTTTTATTTGCCGATAGAAATAACCAAAAAAACAAACTATGAATATGTAAATGAAGAAAAAATATATACGGAAGAAGAACTTATACAGTTAACACAAGAAAAAATAGAAGAGGAATTAAAAGAAGAAATATCACAAAAAGAAAACATAATAAACAAGCAGACAAATGTTTATCCTAATGAGGATTACATAGAGGTAGAAGTCATATATGAAGTGCTTGAAAACATCGGAAATAAAGACAAAATAATATTTTAAAGGAATGGGTGATAATATGGAACAAAGGAGCCTTAGGGTTTTAGACACAAACAAAACATTTTTCTCGAAAATAACTAGCACATTAACAAAAATACTTATACCAACAAAAGTAAGCATAAATGGAATGCTAATTTCTATGAAAAGAAATAACCTAATAAAAGCATATTCAAATTATGAACTTGCTGTAGAAGAAGATGATATAGAAAGAAAAGATTCATTATATAAAAAATATGAAGAATCATATAGCTTATACTTGGAAGCAATAGATAAATACATTATGGATTCTGTATATAAAAAAGTAAAAAACAATACTGCATCAGAATTTGAGAAAAATGCTCTTGCAAAATACTACATGGTAGTAAGCTTAAAACAAAATCAATATGTAGAATATAAATATAAAAAACAAGAATACTTGCTTAAAGTAGACTATGAATCAGTAATAAATCTAAAAAAACAATCTGTAATAGAAAAATACAAAAAGTTCTATGTTTCTAAAATGGATTCATTATATAAAGGAATGCTAAAAAATTACTCAGTACAACTAGCAGATACAGTAAGTAGCAAAGTAGAAGAAATAAATAACATATATACAAAAATATTTAGATGTTTAGAAGATTATATATCAGACATATTGCCAATAAAAATGGAAATTAACAAAGAAGATGAATATAAAAACATATTAAATGATTACGACAAATATGAAACAATGCAGGTAGGAAAACAAGATGAAAAAGACAATATAAGAAAACAAATGGTATTACTAGGAATTAGTAGAGAACTATTTACACATAGCCTTCCACTAATTGCCGCAGAACAATGTTATATAAAACTATTAAAAGATACAAGAAAACTATTGGAACAACGTGAAAATAAAATAAAAAGAGAAAGAACATTTGAACTTTTAATAGATTTAATTGAAGAATACAATGTACGTTTATTATCTACAAAAGTATATTGGGACAAGCCAAATGAAAGAGAAGAATATAAAAAATTCTGGGCAAAATACAACGAAATACAAAAAATAGAAAATGAAGAAGAAAAGAAAAAACAAAAAGAAATATTGTTCTTAAAAAATGATTTAAAGAAGCTAAACAAAAGCAAAAATAACTATAGTAAAATAATTAAAGTAATAAAAGAAAAATTAGTAGAACAAGGTGCATTAAAACAAGTAAAAAATACATGTAAAACAATGGAGGGGAGTTATAAAAAGCAAGTAGCATAAAAATGCTTTTTATAAAATAACTAAATGAAAGTTGTAGAAATAAACTTTTTGGATATAGAAGAAAACAAAGAATATCAAAACATAATAAATACAGTAGCAGAAGAATGTTTTAAAGAAGAAAAATTACAAAATAAGAATTTATATATAAATGTAATTTTAACAAATCCAAAAAACATAAAAGAAACAAACAAAAAATATAGAAATATAGACAAAGAAACTGATGTACTATCATTTCCAATGTTTGAAAAAGATGAAATACCAAACATTGAGGGAAATATACCAGATGTTTTGGGAGATATAGTAATATCAATAGAAAGAGTAAAAGAGCAAGCAAAAGAATATGGGCACAGTTTTGAAAGAGAACTTTCGTACATGGTAGTTCACGGATTTTATCATTTAATGGGATATGACCATATGGTAGAAGACGAGAAAATACAAATGAGACAAAAAGAAGAAAATGTCTTAAAAAAATTAAAAATATTAAGGTAAGGGTGAGAAAACTAATGGGAAGAAGAGAAAAAACAAAAGCAAAGAAATCAAACGGAACAAAATTATTACTAATAATACTTGTAATATTAATAGTTGTTGCAGGTGTGCTATTAGGACTAAAACTACTAAATAAAGGTAAAACAGAACAAGTAAACAATGGAGAAGTACAAGCAGAAAATAAAGATCAACCAAAATTAAAAATAGTAAATCAAGATTCTAAATCTAGACCATATGCAGTTATGATAAATAACAATCATGCAGCATGGCCACAATGCGGAATAGGAGACGCATATATAGTATATGAAATTGTTGCAGAAGGTGGAATAACAAGAATGATGGCACTTTACAAGGATCAAGATACAGCTAAAATTGGTTCAATAAGAAGTGCAAGACACTATTTTATAGATTATGCAGAAGAAAATGATGCAATATTTGTACATTGGGGAGGAAGCCCACAAGCATATTCAAGATTAAGCTCAATAGATTCAATAGATGGAATAGCATTAGAAGGTTCAGTATTCTTTAGAGATAAAACATTAAAAAGAGATTTAGAACATACAGGATTTACTAGCATGAAAAATGTAAAAGAATATGCAGAGAAAAAAGGCTACACAAGAGATACAAAAAAAGACTTATTGTTGAATTATAGCATAGAGGAAATAGATATGGATGCTATTCCAAATGTTCAATCAGCAGATGATGTAACTATAAAATATTCAGATTATCATTCAACAAGTTATAAATATGATGCAGATAAAAAGGTATATTATAGAAGTATGGCTGGAAAAGCAAACATAGATTTACAAACAGGAGAACAATATACAGCAAAAAATATAATAGCATATGCAGTAGATAACTATACATTATCAGACGGAGAAAACAAAGGTAGACAAGACATAAAAAATATAGGAACAGGTAAAGGATATTATATTTCAGACGGAAAAGCAATTCCAATAACATGGGAGAAAAAATCACATAGTGAACAAACAGTATACAAATACGAAAACGGAGAAGAATTAAAAGTAAATGATGGAAACACATTTATACAAATATATCCAACAACAGGATCAATAAAAATAAAAGCTAACCAAACAACACAGAATGAAGTGTAAACATATAAAGAGGTAAATTCAAAAATTTGAATTTGCCTCTTTTGTTTATTTGAGGTTAATTAAACAAATTCCAATTTAATCTTTTTTTCCTCCCAAAAATATGATAAAATAATTGCGTAAAACAAATAAATAAGCGAGGTAAAAATGGAAAAATTTAAATCAGGATTTGTTTCAATTATAGGAAGAACAAATGTAGGAAAATCAACATTAATAAATAGTTTAATAGGAGAAAAAATAGCAATAACAGCAAATAAATCGCAAACAACTAGAACAGTAATAAAAGCTATAATAAATAATAAAAATTCGCAAATAATATTTACAGATACACCAGGAATACACAAACCAAAAACAAAATTAGGAACAACAATGAATGATAATGCTTGGGCAACAATTCCAGAGGTAGATATAATTTTATTTATAGTAGAAGCAACATCAAATGGTATTGGAAAAGGCGATCAAATGATTTTAGAAAAGCTTAAAGAATCAAATAAAAAAGCAATATTAGTAATAAATAAAATAGACTTAATAGAAAAAGAAAAACTTTTAAAATTAATAGACCTATACAATAAAGAATATAATTTTGTGGCAACAATTCCAATTTCTGCAACACAAAACGAGAACACGAATAAAATAATAACAGAAATAGAAAAAAATCTTCCAGAAGGGCCAGCGTATTATGATGTAGAAGAATATACAGATCAAACAGAAAGACAATTAGTAGAAGAACTAATAAGAGAAAAAGCATTAAGATTACTTGATCAAGAAGTACCACATGGAATATATGTAGAAGTAGAAAAAATGAAATTAAGAAAAACAAGCAAAAATCAAGATATATATGACATAGAAGCAACAATATATGTATTAAGAAAATCACACAAAGGAATAGTTATAGGAAAAGATGGAGCTATGCTTAAAAGAATTGGAACATATGCTAGACAAGACATGGAAAAAATGTTGGACACAAAAGTAAACCTAAAACTATGGGTAAAAGTAAAAGAAGGATGGCAAGACAATGACAGCATAGTAAAAAAATTTAAAAATGAATAAATTTATACAAAAAAACAAAAGATAAAATTAGAGGTAAAATACATATCCAAAAGAACAAAGCAACTTAAATCGCCTTTTGTTCTTACCGAAAGAGGGAGTGTTTAATATGCTAAAACAAATTGCATGGAATACCTTTAAAAATACAGGAGATATAAATATATATTTAGAATTAAAAAAAATAAGTGATATAGAAGAAAATATGAAAGTAGGAAATTATGAAACTATTGAAAGTAAAGGGAGTAATAATTGCAGAAAAAATAGTATCAGATTTTGATAAAATAGTTACAATATTAACACCAAATATACGGTAAAATTGAAGTCGCAGCAAAGGGCTCACGAAGACCAAGGAGCCTTCTTCTTGGTGCGACTCAATTTTTATGCTTTGGAGAATATCTTTTATATAAAAGCAGTAAAACATATAGTATAAATTCCTGCGAAACAATAGAAATGTTTTACAATATAAGAACAGATTTAGACAAGTTACAATGCGCGTCAAACATAACAAAAATAGTAAATGAAGTAACAACAGAAAATCAAAATACATATAGAGTTTTACAACTATATTTAAACACACTATATACAATATCAGAAACTGAAAAGGACCTAAAACTTGTAACAGCTACATTTATATTAAGACTACTTTCAATAATAGGTTATAAGCCAATAATAGAAGAATGTCAAAGTTGTAGAACAAAAGAAGAATTAAATTACTTTAGCTTTAAAGATAATGGATTAAAATGCAAAACATGTGCAAAATTAGATAAAGGAGCAATAGAAATAACAGATACAACAAGAGATGCAATAAGATATATAGTTCTTGCAGACCCAAAAAAGTTATACTCATTTAATGTGCCACAGGATAGCATAAAAGAATTAGAAATAATATCAAAAATTTATTTACAAGAAAAGTTAGAAAAAGAATTTAAACTATAAAATTTACAAAAATTCTTGCTAAATAAAATATATTAATATATAATACAAATACAAACACTTTGAAGGGAGAGATTATTATGAACATAACAATAACAGGAAAAGAAGTAAAAGCAACAGAAGCAATTAAAGATTATGTAGAAAAAAAGATGGAAAGAGTAGAAAAATATTTTGATGGAGATATAGATGTTTTTGTTACAATAAAAGCAGAAGGTGCAGAACAAATAGCAGAAATGACAGTTAAAGTAAAACAAGATTCATATAGAGCAGTAACAGCACACAAAGATATGTATGCATCAATAGATAAAGACATAGACATATTAGAAGGACAAATTAGAAAATGGAAAACAAAAAAAGACAAAGCAAATAAAGAAGATTCAATAAAAGCATTAAATGTTATGCCATCAGAAAGTGCAATAGAAAATGAAATAATAAAAACAATTTATTATGATATAAAACCAATGACAGCAGAAGATGCAAAACTAAAATTACAAGAAAAACCTCAAGACAGATTTATAACATTTATAAATCAAGACACAAACAAAGTAAACGTATTATTCAAAATGAAAGACAACAAAAACTTTGGATTAGTAGAACCAGAAGCATAAAAATAAAAGAAGAAAGCAGGGATAGCATATGCCCCTGCTTTTGTAGTATAAAAGCAAATCTAATTTGCAAATTATGTAAATTTGTGTTAAAATATATATTGTTAGCAAATGCTAAAATAAATAAACAGGAGGAAAAAGGACATGCAAGTAACTTTAAAAATCAATGGACGGGAGGAAGTTTTTTCTAATGTAGAAATTATTTCTATAAAAGAAGAATACCCAAGCTATCCACTTGAAGGAAAAAAGGACCCAGAACCAGAAGTAGAAAGAAGCTATTTGGTAGACCCTAAAAGTATTAACCGAAAGCTTTTCTCAAAAGAACTTTCAGATTCAAAACAGGAAGAAGTAAGACAGCTTATTCTTGAGGCCTTTTCTATGACGAGAAAAGAGCCAGAACGGTATAATAAAGCATTTAAGAATGTTGTGCCGGAAAAGAACTGGACAGGTTCTAAAGATGTTCAGGATCTGATAAATGTTGCATATGGCATGAATGGTTGCCTCGCAACATGGGTTGAGCTTGCTTTAGAGTGGGCTCAAAGAATTTCCAATGGAGAAAGTTGGGAGTCAATCTGCAACATATCAGATGAAAACCCTTATTACAGACTCGTCGAGTGGAAAGACAAGACAATAAGAAGCATAGGAGGATCTCACAACACATTTGATATGAGCCCCACAGCAAAAATTGGGGAAGAACAACATTCAGTAGAAGAACATGTTCTGTTTGCTGTTCCATTGGTGTCAATCAAAAGTGACATTTAAAGTTATCAAAAAAGAAAAATAAAGTACTTTAATAAGTGCTTTATTTTTTGCTTAATAGGATTTCAAATCAGCAAAAAAAAGTGAGTCACTTTTCTTGTGTAAAAACTTGAAAATCATGTAAAGCCGTGTTAGAATATGCCATGTAAGCAAATGCTACAAATAAAAACAGGAGGAAAATGGGCATGAAGGTAACTTTTGAAATGAATGGACGGCGTAAAGTTTTTTCTAAAGTAAAAAATGTTTTTATTGAAGAAGAAACTCAAAGCAAAGTATCTGGCAAAAGTAGTGCTACAGTAGTTCCAAAAGAAGGAATTTGGTTCAAAGTATTTCCAAAAGAAATAGATAGAGAACTATTTTCTCAAAAGCGAGATGATACAATGCAAGAAATAACAAGAAGAGTTATTTTAAAAGCTTTTGATGAAATAAGAATGGACCAAAAACTTAATGAGCCATTTGAAACTCTGGTTCCCAAAAAGTATTGGAAGGATGAAAAAACGATGCAATACTTAAGAGAAAAAGTGGCTGCAGAAGAAGGTGGAACAATTGCTACTTGGATTGAGCTTGCTTTAGAATGGGCACAAAGAATTTCAAATGGTGAAACTTGGGAAACTATTTGTAACGAGGATGATACTATGAGCTATTTTAGGTTGGTTATATGGGAATATTGCTCACCTGTTATTGTAGGAGGAGCAGTTGAAAATGATTTCTATTTTCCACCGGCAACAATTCATCCAACTACTTTTGGAATGGATCCGATTGTGTATGGAACAGTTCCATTAATTGTTCGAAGAAGAGATACCTAAAAACAAAAAAAGGAAGTACTTTAATAAGCGCTTCCTTTTTTATATTCATAAAAATAAAGAAGGCAGGAACTTTAAGTTCCTGCCTTTATGTATAAAAACACAAAAGTAAAAACTAAAAATTCCTGCTAAAATTAAAATAGAATTAATAACTATTTCATGTTATTTTCAGCTTGTTGGATTAATTTTTTAACCATATTACCACCTATTCTACCAGCGTCTTTTGCAGATATATCACCATTATATCCGTTTTTTAGGTTAACTCCAACTTCGCTAGCTACTTCATATTTGAATTTTTCTAATGAAGCTTTTGCTTCTGGAACTAATGTTTTGTTTGAATTTGATGCCATTTCTTTTTCACCTCCTAGGATTGAAATTAATCATAAAAGCAATGATTTGCTTTTCAATAATTATCATGCACATAAAAAATTTTTTTAAACTAGAAATTTTTGTAAATTTTATTTGCATACTCAAATTAATAATTGGAATTTGTTTAATTGATGTGAGAGGTGTGATGTCGGAGGTGGGATTTGTAGGGTCAAGGCTTCGTAGGCCTTTCCATATTTTTCACACTTCTCACCTCACACTTCACACTTCGCAAAAATCCAATTTATTATAAAAAAATATTGAAAATAGATTTGCTAATGATATAATACAATAAAAGAAAAAGGAGAAATTATAATGTATAAATTAATAGCAATAGACATAGATGGAACTCTTTTAGATTCATACGGAAATGTAACAAAAGAGAATATTGAAGCAATAAAAAAAGCAAAAGAGCAAAACATAGAAGTAGTACTAACTTCTGGAAGAATGCCAAAAGCAATGCTTGCAATTACAAACGAAGTAAATGCAAACAATTATTTAATTTCAGGAAATGGCGCAACAGTATATGACATAAAAAACAACAAAACAATCTATAACAATTATCTTTCTAAAAAGAAATTATTAGAAGTGATAAAAATTTGTGAAGAAAACAGCATATACTACAACATATATACCAATGATTTTATTATTGCCAAATCTTTAAATTATAATATGCTATATTATTACAATGAAAACATAAAAAACCCGGAAGACAAAAAAATAAACATGAATATAATGGAAGACATATATACATACGTAGAAAACTACAGTGGAGACGACTTTTTAAAAATAACAATATGCGATAGTGATAAATTAATTTTTAAAAGCATAATGAACAAATTAAAAACAATAAAACAAGTAGATGTATTAGAAGTTTCGCACATGTCTAGAAAAATTATAAAACATGGAACACAAGAAATAGAAATAGCCTATTATTATACAGAAGTTACGAACCAAAATGTAAATAAGTGGACGGCTATAGAAGAATTAATAAAATATTTAAATATATCAAAAGAAGAAGTAATAGCAATAGGAGACAATATAAATGACGAACAAATGATAAAAAATGCAAAGCTAGGAGTAGCAATGGGGAATAGTTCTCCATATGTAAAAGAAATAGCAGATAAAGTAGTTAAAGATAACAACTCAAGTGGTGTAGCCGAAGCAATAAACAGTATACTTAAACAATAAATGTTACAAAAATATTACAATATCATTATTTTTGAATGACAGCGCTTTAATTTGTTGTTTTTAGAGCGAATATGTTATAAAATATAATAAAATACGAATTATTAGGAGGAATTAATTATGGCAATTAATCCAATGCAAAAAAAAGCAAGAAATTCATTTTTATTAGGAATGTTAATAACATTTGTAATATGTGCAGTATTAGTAGCTGCATTCTATATGTTAACAATATTACCAGAAAAGAAAAAAGAAGATACAAGAGGAAAAGAAGTAACAGCATATGTTTTAAATAGAGATATAAAATCAGGGGAAAAAGTAACAGTAGATATGTTTACTCCAATAAGTACATACCAAAGCATGGTACCACAAAATTATATAAATTCAGCAAACGTAGCAAATCTAGATGAAAATAAAGCATTAATAGCAAAAATAGATATGTCTAAAAACACAGTAGTAACAACAAATTCAGTAGTAACTGAAGATCAAACTGTAACAAATGACATAAGAACAATGGAATATAATATGTTTACCTTACCAATAAATGTCGATATAGGAGATTTTGTAGATATAAGAATAACATTTCCAAATGGACAAGACTATATAATAGCATCAAAAAAAGAAATTAAAAATATTCAAGGAAATACAATTACATTTGAATTGCCAGAACAAGACATATTAATGCTAAACAGTGCAATTGTTGAATCATATATTATGACAGCATCAAATATCTACATTGCTAAATATGTAGAACCAGGTTTACAAGAAAAAGCAACAAATACATATACACCAACAGCGGAAGTTGTTAAACTAATTGCAAGTGACAGTAATATTGTAAGTTCAGCAAAAAAAGAATTAGCAGAAAAATTTAATACAGATTTAAGAAACAATGACATGAATTCAAGCAGTAGTCAATATTCAGAAAACGCATTAACAAATGTAGAAGCAGGATTGAAACAACAAATAGAAAATGCACAAAAAGCACGAGAACAATACTTAACAGGATTAACAGATCAAAAGACAAATTAGGAGGCTTTTAATTGAAAAAAATAGGATTCATAGGAGCATTTGATAAAACCGATTTAATGGTATATGTTGCAAGAATACTAGTAGAATTGCAAAAAAAAGTGCTAATAGTAGATTCTACAATTTTAGGTAAAGCTAGGTATACAGTACCTAGCATTTCGCCTAGTAAGTATTATGTAACAGAATTTGAAGGAATAGATGTGGCAATAGGTTTTAATAATTTAGAAAATATAGCAGATTATTTAGGCGTTTATGAACTTCAATACGATTTGGTCTTAATAGATGTAGATTCTCATGAGAACTTTTTAAAATTTAATTTAGAAAATGCAGACAAAAATTACTTTGTAACAGGATTTGACAATTATTCATTAAAAAAAGGACTAGAAGCAATAGGAAAAATGCCAACAAAAATTCCAATGACTAAAGTATTATTTTCAAGAGATATGCTACAAGAAGAAGAGGACTATTTAAATTTCTTATCATTTTACTATTCAGTACAATGGGAAGAAGGCAAAATATGTTTTCCTTTTGACAATGGAGATAGTACAGTAATAATAGAAAATCAAAGAGCAGCAAAAGTAGGATTTAGAAATTTGAGTTTAGAATATAGAGAAGGTTTACTAGAATTAACTAATGAAATAATGCCAGAAATAAAAGAGGGAGAAATTAAAAGAGTTATAAAAAATATATAAAGGAGCAAAAGAATGGCAATTATATCTTTTTGGAGTGACGGAGAAAAAGAAACAGGAAAAACTTCATCAATAGCAGCAATTGCTACATACTTATCAATAAATAGCAATTATAAAACTTTATTGTTTAATACAGAATATAACGATAGTAGCCTAGAAAACTGTTTTTGGGAACAAAAAAAGAATAAAAGAAACATGGAATTTATGCTAAAAGATAGAGCAGATATAGCAGCCGGAACAAGCGGAGTAGCAAAAGCAGTATTAAGCAATAAGACCTCTCCAGAAATAGTAAAAAATTACACAAAAACAATATTTAAAAATAGATTAGAAATATTAACTGAACCAAAAATATCACAAGAAGACTATGAAACTCAAAGAGCAACATACAGAGAAATAGCTAAAATGTCTAACAGATACTATAATTTGGTATTTGTAGATATTACAGGAAGCCTAGAAGACAACATAACAAGAAATATGTTAGAAATATCAGATATAATAGTAGTAAATCTACCACAAAACTTAAAAAAAATTAATGAATATTACGAATTAAAACAAACAGAGCCATTGTTTGATAAATATAAAACAGTAGTATTAATAGGAAAATGTGACAGACAGTCAAAATACAATGCAAAAAATATAGCTAGATATATGAACATAAAAGACTTATATCCAGTTCCATATACTACACAATTTTTAGAAGCAACAAATGAAGGAAAAGTAGATGAATACTTTATGAAATATAGAGTAAAATCACATCCAGATGAAAATACATATTTTGTAGAAGAAATTAAAAATATTTCAACAAGACTTTTGGAAAAAATCAAAGAATTACAAATGAGAGCTTAAAAAACCAAAGAAAGGGGCAGAAAAATGGTAGTAAACATTATAGGAACCTTTGTTGTATTAGTATTAGCCTTTGTTAGTATTAAACATTTTATAAAGAAAAACAAAGAAGCCGAAATAGAAGAAGATATTCCAGTAGAAGACAAAACTTTTACAGTAGAAGCAACAATAGAATTCGTAAAAAGAAGATTAGACGAAATTACAAAAATAAATCTTTATGATATAGGTCTATCAGAAGAAGAATTAAAAAGAAGAAAAGCTAAAAAATACGAATTAAGAAAAGCCTTAAAAGGTTGTACATATGGAGACGTAAACGATAAAAAATATGTAAAAGAATTAATATATGATTTGCTATACAAAGAATATGGAGTAAATGAAACAAATATATCAAAGGCAATACCTTTTGATATACCATCATTATTAAGCCCACAAGATAAATTTGATATATTAATATATATGTACAAAAAAGACTTTGGATATGAAGCATTAACTCAATTAATAAAAAAATACAATTTAGCAACATTAAAATATGTAGCAGGAGAAGCAAAACCATGTTATGTAATAACAAGTGACGAAATAAACGAAATATATGAAAAAGAACAACTAACATTATCTTTTGCAGACAAGCTAAATGTATTAACACAAAGAATATATCAACACTATAAAGGATATAGTAGCATAGATGAAATAAGAGACATGAATATAGATGGTGTATCTGGTGGTGTATCTGGTTTACCAGAAAGCTTTTTAAGCCAAGTTGCACAAACAGATGGCGATTACCTAGAACAAATGGCAGATCACAAAGTTCCAAGAGCATGTGATAGTATTTGGATTTTCTTCCAAGGTAAATCAATAAGATTAGCATTCCTTTCATTTGGTAAAGAAAGTGAATTAAAAAGAGTATGTCAAAACATATATAAATATAATAATCCAGGACAATTATCAGATACAAATGGATTTAAAATAAACGAAATGAAAGACGGTTCTCGTGTTGTTGTTGTAAGACCAAGCTTTTCAGAAACATGGGCATTCTTTGTAAGAAAGTTCGACGTAAAAAGAGCAACATTAGAGCAATTAATAGTAGCACCAGGAAAAGAAGATGCAATAGATTTATTAAAATTCCTAGTAAAAGGAGCGAGAATAACATCACTTACAGGTGAGCAAGGTTGCCGGAAAAACAACAATGCTTATGGGTATGATAGAAAACATATACGAAACAATGAACATAAGGGTTCAAGAAACAGCGTTCGAGTTGCACTTAAGAAAAATATACCCAACAAGAAATATATTATCATTTAGAGAAACAGATACAATTTCTGGACAAGCTGGTTTGGACGTTCAAAAGAAAACTGACGGTAGTGTTAATATCATTGGTGAGGTTGCAACTGACCCAGTAGCATCTTGGATGATACAAGCAGCCCAAGTAGCATCAAAATTTACATTGTTCACTCACCATGCTAAAACATTTCCAAACTTAGTAACAGCACTACGTAACTCAATGTTAAGAACCGGTGTATTTACAGATGAAAGAACAGCAGAAGAGCAAGTTGTTCAAGTATTAAACTTTGATGTTCACTTGGTAAAAGATTTTAGAGGTAGACGTTATATAGAAAGAGTAACAGAATGTATACCAGTAGAAGACAAAAATGAATACACATATGAGCATCAAAATGAAAAAACACTAGAAGGAAAACTAAACAAATTCATGGATAATGCAACAAGATATTTCTCAAAAGTTACAAACAAAGAATTATATAAATATGTAAACATTATGGAATATAGAAATGATGAATATGTTATGACAAATAAAATATCAGACTACAACATTAAAGAAATGAGAAACAATATGGATGAAAATGACGTAGCAGACTTCGACAGATTTATAGAAAGAAACTGGGGAAAACAAAAAACAGTACCAGTGTCAGTAGAGGCAGAAACAGAGGTTGAAAAGCCAGCAAGAAGAGGAAGACCTAAAAAAGTATAGGCAAATTTTAAAATCAAAAACCAAAAATGAGGTGAGAAACAAAACATGTCAAATCAAACAATTTTATATTTTATGGCAGGAATCGCAGCCTTGTTTCTTATTATAGTTATAATATACGTAATGCTACAAAAAAAGATGGGAAAAAGCAGTGCAAAACGTATGAGAGAATTACGTCAAGGTACAAAAGAAAGAAAATTTACAGCAGACGTTATTTATCAAAAGCTATATTTAGCATATATAAAAATTCCATTTTTAAAAAGATATGTTAAAAAGCTAAGAAGAAAGATAGAAATAATAAGTATAGAAGACGAATACATAACAAGAAGACAAACAGCAAAAGTAATTTCAAAAGGTTTACTAATAATAATACCACTTACACTTGCAATATTCCTTTTCACAAAAGGAAATACATTATTAAGAGTAATATTATTAATGTTTGAGGTGTTTTTAATAGAAACACTAATGACAGGAATGGTAGACAAATTAGACACAAAATTATTAAAACAACAAATAGATTTCTTTGCAGAAATAAGACATGCATACCATGAATTTAACATGGTAGAAGAAGCAATATATGAAGTTTCACAAAATGATGAATTAGAGGTTTCTCGCCAAGGAGAAAAAATATACGAAATACTAATATCAGATGACCCAGAAACAGAACTAGAAAAATATTATGATGTTGCACCAAATAGTTACTTAAAAGAGTTTGCAGGTATTTCGTACCTAACAAGGGAATTTGGAGATAGAACAATAGATGGAGCATCACTATACTTAAAAAACTTAAACAATATTACACAAGAAATGCAACTAGAAATACTAAAAAGAGATAAATTAGACTATGTATTCCAAAGTTTATCTGTAATAGCAATGTTACCAGTTCTATTCTTACAACCAGTAAGAAACTGGGCAGTGTCAAACTTTAGTTTTACATCACAATTCTATGATGGAAAACTAGGTTTAATAGCACAAATAGCATTAATAATAGTAACAATGATATGTTACATATTAACAAGAAAGCTAAAAGATAGTGGAGCAATAAAAGACGAATACAAAGATCCAAACAATGTTTGGCAAATGAAATTATACAAAAATCCAATAATAAAAAAAATTGTAGATTTATTTATTCCAAAAGAAAAAACAAGAGAATACAGAAAAATGATTCAATTAATGAAAGACTCTGCAACAAAACAAAAATTAGAAACAGTATATGTAAATAGACTTGTAATAAGTGTAGCAACATTTTTCTGTTCAATGCTACTATTTATGCAATTGCATAATGTTGCAGTAGACTATGTATACAATGAACCAACATCAGATTACAATATAATGGGAACAATGTCGGCGTCAGATACAAAAAAAGCAATGCAGATTACAAAAGAACACAATAAAATACTTGTAAAACTAAAAGGCAAGAGAAACGTTACAAATGAACAAATAGAACAAGAAGTAAGAAAACTAGAATATTTTAAAGATTACAATGATACAGAAATAGGCAAACAAGTAGACAAAATATATAATAAATTACAAATAATTAATGCAGAATATTTAAAATGGTTTGAATTTTTATTAGCATTTTTATTTGCGGGAATTGGCTATATGGGACCAAAATTAATGCTAATGTTCCAAAAAATATTAAGACAATTAGAAATAGAAAATGAAATAATGCAATTCCAAACAATAATACTAATGCTTATGAAAATAGAAAGAGTAAGTGTTGAAATTATATTAGAATGGCTAGAAAGATATGCAAACATATTTAAAGAGCCAATAACAAAATGCGTAAACAACTACGAGGCAGGTGCTTGGGAAGCATTGGAAGAGTTAAAAGAAGAAGTTTCAGCACAACAATTTATACGTATAGTAGAAAGTCTGCAAGCAGCAGTAGAAAAAATTCCTATTGCACAAGCATTTGACGAATTAGACAATGAAAGAGAATATTACCAAGAAAAAAGAAAAGAAACAAATGAAAAACTAATTTCAAGAAAAGGATTAATAGGAAAAGTAGTAGGCTTTGCCCCTATGGTTGGACTATTTGTATTTTACCTAATAGTACCATTAGTAGCAATAGGATTAATGAGTATGACAGATGCCTTTTCTACAATGTCTGCGCAAATGTAAATTAAGAAAGGAGAAATAATATGGAAAATGCATCAAAAGCATTAGTAATAGCAGGTGGAATATTATTAGCAATGCTAACAATTTCGTTACTGTTTTTACTCCTTTCAAATATAAACTCTTCAAAAATGACAGAAGAAGAAAAATTAGCAGCAAAGCAATTACAAGAATTTAACCAACAATGGGAAGCATATAACAAAAAAGTATTATATGGAACAGATGTAATATCAGTAGTAAATAAAGCAATAGATAATAATAAAAAAGAAAATACAACAACTGCTGGAGAAAAGTACTATGTTAATGTAGTTATAAATTTTAAATCAGAACAATTTGAAACAGAAGTAATTAAAAAAGACAAAAATACTGGAGAAGATGAATATGTTACTTTACCAATAACAGTTGATGGAACAACAATAAAAAATGATCAAAGAACTTTTGCTTCAACACTATCTTTAGGTAGATGGGATGCTGACAACTATATAGAAAACAACACAATAACTTATAATTTTAGTTTAAATACTAAATATAAGGAGCAATACGTAACACCAGAGGCTATATATTATGTAACACCTGCTGTTAAAAAGTTCAAAACAAAAGTATTTAGATGTACAGGAATTAATTATGTTGAAGGAAGAGTAAATCAAATAGAATTTGAAATTAAGTAATAAATTTGAAGGGAGAATAGATTATTGGAAAATGCATCAAAAGCCTTACTTATGGCAGGATCAATTTTAATAGCATTACTTATAATAGCATCAGCAGTATATCTAATAGACAAAGCTAAACAACCTTCAGATGCATATTACAAAAGAATTTCAGCACAAGAAGTAGAAAAATATAATACAGAAATAACAAAAAATTTTACGATTATCAGTGGAGAAAACTATGTAACTGCACAAGGTATAGTAACATTGCAAAATTTATTAAAAACATCTAAATATAAAGAGACTACTAGAATGACTTCCTTATCAAGCTGGGGAAATTCACAAGAAATATTAAAAGATCACTCAATTGTAACAATAGCAGGGAAAAATTATTTAATTTACTATAAAATAACAACCCAGATAAATACAGATGATGGGAAGATAGATTCTATTAATATATATACTTCTTCTACATATCATTTAGAAGATGACGGTATAAAAACAAATTAGAATAAACTAAAAAAATGTTGAGTAATTGACACTAGATAAAAATTTAAAAAAATCTTGCATAATATTACAAAAACTATTATAATTAGGGAGGAAAGCCATTTGAAAAAAACATTTTTATTAATTACAGCAGTAATGCTAATTATAATATTTACAATACTAGCTTATATAATACAAAAACGAGAAGAGCAAAACAAACTAATCTCATACAATAAAGAATATGAATATTATTTAAACAAGCAAATATATGGCACAGAAGTTGCAACACTAATAAACAAAGTAATAGAGCAAAACCAGAAAAATGAAATACCAAAAGATGAAAATGGCTATTACATAGAAAATGATACAAACAGCATAAAAATAGAATTAAAAATGATAACAATAGAAAAAACATATCAAATGGAAACAATCTATAACAACAAAATGGAAAACTTTATAAAAAATTTTAATATAATACTATTTAAATGCACAAATATAGAATATCATAAAAAAACAGGAAAAATAAGTAAAATTACATTCGAGCAAATAGAAAAATAGAACAGTTTTTAATATTTTTAGGTTATACCTAAAATTCAAAAGATAAATACAAAAAAATCAAAGGAGGAAAATTTTATGGAAAACGCATCAAAAGCACTTTTAATTGCAGGATCAATATTAATTGTAATACTATTGATAGCAGTAGGAATGTTAGTTTATAATGGAGCAAAGTCTACTGTGAACAAAGGAATTAGTTCAATGACCTCAACGGAAAAACAAATACATAATGCACAATTTGAGCCATATTTAGGAGAAAAAATTTCTGGAAGTAATATAAGAAATCTATTAAGTGCAATTATGGCTAATAATGGAAACTCTGAAAACCCTGAAGTTAACATAGAGGGAGCTGGCACTGATCCAAAAGCATTATATGCTCAAGTTGATGTTAGTGTTAAAGTAACTTACAAAGCAGAAATCTCAGAGATGACTAGCGGTTGTATTACAAAAATTAAAATAACAAAGAATCCTTAGGAGGTTTGTAATGGAGAATGCTGTAGATGCTTTAAAAATAGCTTTTGCTGTATTTATATTTGTATTATCACTTTCAATAGCATTTATGGCATTTTCACAGGCTGCACAAACTTCAAATAAAATGCTATTTGCAAGTGACCCAACCAATTATTATAGATATACAGGTGTGGTACAACCAAAAGGAAGAATAGTAACAGCAGATGTTGTAATATCTTCATTATATAGATATTATAAAGAGTCTATAGTTGTTAATATTGTTAATTCTTCAGGAACAGACACTTTCAATACAGCAACAGATGGATTAAATTCACAAGAAAGAAGAAAACAAAGAGTAGAAGAATATATTAAAGATACTTTAGGCAAAGATGTTAAATATTTAGAGACTTTTCAAGAAGTTACTAAAAATGGAAAATATGCAGTAGGGGAAGATGGTACTGTTATTACAGAAGAAGCAGGACAAACTAGTATATATATAACATATACTATTATATAATAAAAGGATGTAAAATATTAAACAGGAGGTTTCTTATTATGAGAGGAGAAAATGGAGACGTACTAATAACAATAATTGGAATAATTATAGCAGTTTTTTTAATGCTTTTTGTACCTTTAATGGCAGTTGCAAACAACCAAGAAGATGTTGCACAACTTGCAGCACAAGAAGAAACACAAGAATTTGTAAATAAAATTGCAACAAAAGGAACAATTACACAAGATGATCTTGACACATTTTTACAAAGCTTATCTAAAGATGGAAATTCATATGAATTTGAAATAGAAGTACAAATTTTAGACGAAAATCCAGGTAAAAAAGCATCTGTTACATCAGGTGATTTAATAGGTGAAAATATTAGATATTCCGAATTTACACAAGCGATATTAGAAAATATTGATAATTCTTCTGATGGAAAATACAAATTAAAAAAAGGTGATAATATTATTGTAAGGATAAATAATACAAACACAACATTAGCACAATTATTAAGAAACTTCGCATATAAAGTAGTTGGAAAAGATACATACCAAATAGGAGCAAGTGCTTCTGCAATGGTACAAAACAATGGAAAATAATGCATAAAGATGCATATTTGTAATGTCTCACATAAGGGGAACAATAAGATATATGTTATCCTTTTATGTGAGACATTAAAAATATGTACCTTTTAATTACAAAATTGTAGAGAAAGTCGCCATTGGCGATACACACTTCACAGAAATTACTAAATATAATAGAGGTGAAACCATGAAATTACAAAACATGTCAGTAATATTTATTGTAATAATTATTCCTATAATATTAGTAATATCATACTATATAGGATTAGAAATAAAAACAATAACAGCGCAAAATAACTACAATACTAGATTACAAACAGCTGTAAAAGATTCTATACAAGCATTAGAGATAAATACAGTAGAATGGAATAGCGAAACTTCTAAACTTGCAGATTCAAGAAGAAGAGATGTACAAGCAGCAATAAATACATTTACAACAAGTTTAGCAAATAGCATGGGAATGTCAGGAGCTTCAAAAGAAAGAATGCAAGCATATTTGCCAGCAATAGCATACACTATGTATGATGGATATTATATATATTCAGCTTCACTAGTAAATAAACAACAGATTGATTCAGACGGAAAACCTTTATTTGACGATACAACAGGACAACCAGTGACTGAAACAGCAACATACGAATATGTACTAAAGCCATATACACCATATTCAGCAAGATATGTAAAGGGAAATATAGATATAACAGTAAACTATACATTAGATAACTATATAAAAATATATGGAACAATAGGGAGTAATTCTATAAGCAAAGAGGGATATCTTGTAAATCCAAATGAGATAACAGGAATAACAAATGGTAATATAACAGGAATAAAATATAAAGGTTCAGATATAGGACCAGAAAATTTAACGGAACGTGTATATGTAGGAGGAAGCGTATCATCATATCCATATATATATGACCAAAACAATAATAAATTATATTGGGATGGAAATAAATTTTTTGAAGTAAGTAAAAATCATACCAAAGTATTTTTGCCAGAACAAAAAGCAGTAGGAACAAGCGAATTTAAACAATTTAATAGATTTAGAAAAATATCAGTACCACAAGTAAATGCAACAGGAGTTACAAGTATAACATTGTGGCAAGTATTAAATCCAACAACAACAATAGGAGGAACGAGTACTCCAGGAAAAATATATAAATATGATTCAAGTACGAACAGTTTCACTGAAGTAACAGGCTATTCAATTGATTTAATAAAAGATTACAGTGCTATAAATTATTGCATAGAATCATATGTATTTACACAATGGATTAGTAAGGATGAAAATTTAGGTTTAATTACAGCGGGAAATATGAAAGTATTGGATAATGATGACGTAAAAGATTTATCTTCAATAACTAATTATGACAAATACAACCATGTCGCAACAACTGACAAAATATTTAAGATAAGTAATAGCAATAATCCGGATCCAGAAAATAAAGAGGCATATTCAGAATCAATTTTTGCTAAACATAAAAAAGATGTAATTATAAATACAGTGGAAGCAAATTTAGCACAAGCAACAGAGCAAGCACAACAGAATAATGTTGATTATGAATACAGACTTCCAATAATATCATACAACGAATGGGAACAAGCATTAGAAAATATTTCTATAATAGCATATATGCAAGGTATTCCATTAGGATTAAAATATTATAACAGTTATGCAATAGCAACAAGCACAAAAAACAAGGAATATGTAGATCCAGATGAAATATACTTTAGTGCAACTGGAGATGACTATTACCATATAAAAGCATGCGACCAAACAATTCCAACAGGAGATTATATAGGATACAGAAGTATAGATTATGTACAAAAAATATATAAGAACTCAGAAGGTAATAGAAAAGCTTATTATAAACATGCTGCTGATGGTACTTCAGAATTAAGCTGTTACTATTGTTTAGTAAATAGAGCAAAATATAAGCCTATTATCACTGATGAGTGGAATAAAAAATACTACAATGCATTAGCAAGAGAAAGGTATGTAAATATATAAATATTAGAATTTGTAGGGGACGACATTGGTCGTCCCTAAAGCATTTGCAATATATTTTCCATTCCTATTGATATTGTAATAATAAAAAAAATAGTATATAATATATAAATATAAAAATATAAGAGGTGTAAATTATGGAGAAAAAAATAGTTCTTACGGGAGACAGGCCAACAGGAAAATTACACATAGGTCACTATTTTGGCTCTTTAAAAACAAGAGTAGAATTACAAGAAAGTGGAAACTATGATCAATATATATTAATTGCTGACGTTCAAGCATTAACAGATAATTTTAGCAATCCAGAAAAAGTTAGAAAAAACGTAAGAGAAGTAGCAATGGATTATTTATCAATAGGAATAGATCCAAGCAAAACTACAATATACATCCAATCAATGATACCAGAAGTTGCAGAACTTACAGTATATTATTCTAATCTTGTTACAATAGCAAGACTTCAAAGAAACCCAACAGTAAAAACAGAACTTGCTCAAAAAAGAGATGTATTTGGAGAAAGTGTAACATATGGATTTTTAGGATATCCAGTAAGCCAAGCAGCAGATATAACAGCATTAGAAGGGACAGTTGTACCAGTAGGAGAAGATCAATTACCATTAATTGAACAATGCAGAGAAATAGTAAGAAAATTCAATAATATATATGGAGATGTTTTAGTAGAGCCAGAAGCAGTATTATCAAAAGAAAAAAGAATAAAAGGTCTAGAC
>CAKPKG010000008.1 GCA_934167165.1 uncultured Clostridia bacterium | reverse complement strand
AATGCAATACTTGCAGGAGAAGGACCTCTTATGAAAGACCTAATTCAAGTAAGTGATCATGATTTTAATAGTGTAAACACAGTATCAATAGCAATAATTTTCTTATTAATGTTTGTAGTATTTAAATCAATATCTTTACCAGTTGTATTAATAACAGTAATAGAATTTGCAATATTTATAAACATGGGAATTCCAGCATATACAGGAACAGTACTTCCATTTGTTGCGTCAATTGTAATAGGAACAATACAATTAGGAGCAACAATAGATTATGCAATATTAATAACAAATAAATATATAACATTTAGAAAAGACGGAAAGGATAAAAAACAAGCAATAGACGAAGCTTTAGGAACATCAATTTCTTCAATAATAGTAAGTGGTTTATGCTTCTTTGGAGCAACATTTGGAGTTGGTGTTTATTCACAAATAGAAATGATTGGTTCACTATGTTCACTAATGGCAAGGGGCGCAATAGTAAGTACATGTGTAGTAATAACATTATTACCAGCATTCCTAATGTTATTAGATAAAGTAATATGTAAAACAACATTAAAAATGTCAAAAATAAAATAAATGAAAGGATGATATAAAATGAAAAACAAAAAAATGATTTCAGGACTTTTGTTATTTACAATAACTTCATATATGACAATACCAGTATTTGCAACATCAAAATCAGAAACAGTATACTCAAATTTAGACTCAAATGGTAAAGCATATAAAACAATAGTAAGTACTCAATTAACAAATGAGGATAAATTAAATGAGATAACTGATATATCTAATCTATTAAATATAGAAAACACAAATGGAGATGAAACTTTCAAAAAAGAAGGAAACCAAGTAATTTGGGACAGTAATGGAAATAACATTTACTATAAAGGTGAAAGTGACAAACAATTACCAGTAGAATGTAAAATAACTTATGAACTAAATGGAAAAGAAATATCAGCAGAAGAATTAAAAGGAAAAAGCGGAAATGTAAAAATTAAAATAAATTACACAAACAACAAAAAACATATTGTTTCAGTAAATGGAAAACAAGTTACAATGTATACTCCATTTATAATAGTGGCAGGAACAAAAATAGATAATGCAAAAAATAAAAATATTCAAATTACAAATGGAAAAATAGTAGATAATGGAGAAAGTACATTAGCAGTTGGAATTGCAATGCCAGGAATGCAAGAAAATATCGGAATTTCAAAAAGCAAAATAGATATTCCAGAGGGAATAGAGATTTCAATGGAAACAGAAGAGTTTGAAATGGGAAATATTATAGCAGTTGTAGCAGTAAAAGGAATAGATGAAGACTTAACAAGTGATTTAAACAGCATGTATAGTCAAATTAATGAACTATCAAATGCAAGTAACCAAATAGTAGCAGGTGCAAATCAATTAAAAGATGGAACAACAGAATTAGTAAATGGAGTTGACCAATTAAAAGAAGGAACAGGAACAGCATATGCAGGTTCTAAACAAATAAAAAATGAAGTTGAAGAAAGTACAAAAAATTTAAAAAATGATAATACTCCAGCAATAGATAGTAAAACTTTGGAAGCAATAAAAGCCCAAGCAATGCAAAGTGCAACACTTTCAGATGAGCAAAAAGCAGGAATAGCAGCTCAAGCAAAAGCAGCAGCAACACTTTCAGATGCACAAAAAGCAGGAATAGCAGCACAAGCAAAAACCGGTGCAGAACTTACAGACGCACAAAAAACAGGAATAGCAACTCAAGCAAAAGCAGCAGCAACATTTACAGTTGCTCAAAAAGAAGCAATAATAGCCCAAGCACAAAGCAAATACCCGGTAGAACTAACAGAAGCAGAAAAAGAATTAATATTAGCAATAGCACAAAATATAGCATACCAAACAGCAGAGACAACAGCACTAGAAGTAGCACAAAATACAGCATACCAAACGGCAGAAACAACAGCACTAGAAGTGGCACAAAGAACAGCAACACAAACAGCAGAAACAACAGCATTAACAGTAGCACAAAGTACAGCAACACAAACAGCTGGAGCAACAGCAACACAAACGGCAACACAAGTTGGAAACCAAGCTAAACAAAAATTTACAAACCAAGTAGTATCACAAATGAGTACATTAGGAAGTGCTTTAAGTGAATTAACAAATGGATTAGAAACCATAGATAATGGAGTAAGTGCATTAGCAGTAGGGACAAATAAATTAGATAATGGAGCACTACAATTAGCAAGTGGGGCAAAAACATTTAATGATCAAGGAATATCAAAAATAAATAATTTGGTAAATGGTGACTTAAGAAACTTTGCAAGCAGATTAGAAAAAATTAACGAGCTTGCAAATGAATACAATAATTATGCTGGAATTCAAGATGGAACAGAAGGAGAAGTTAGATTTATAATGATAGTGGATGGAACAAGCCAAGATAAAAATAAAAAAGAAGAGGCTATAATAACAACAGAAACAAATGATATTAAAGAAGACAAAGATAATAAGGAAAACTAATACTAAATAAAAATACAGAGATGGTCATTTAGATAGCTTACAACCAGTAAAGAACGCCATAAAAGATTAAAAAAACTCTTTTATGGTGTTTTTTTATATACTATAATTGTTATTGCTTTTGAGATTTCCTCATTTCATTCGGAAACTCAAATCGGCGAGAAAAATGGAAAACACATTGACAACAATAAGAACAAAATATAAAATATATAAAGCAAATGTTATTAAAAATATTAAGGAGTACAATTAATGTTAAAATATATTTGGAGAGATAAAAAACAATTAATAATATTAATAGCAATACTGTTAGTGTGCAGTATAGCAATAGCAATAGGAATATATGCACAGATTACAAATAGTAAAATAACTAAAACAGAAGAGGAAAAACAGCAGGCAAATTATGAAGATTTAAAAAATAATTTTGATTCAATATTTACAAATACAATTAATAAAGAAGGTTCAGCAAAAATTGAGAATTCAAATATAAATTATGACGATATAATAGAAACAAAGTATAAAGTTAATGAAAAAAAAGAAACAAAATATAATATAGTTGCGGAAATTCCTCTATTAAAAAAAGAAACTGAAACGACTAAAAAAATAAATGAAGAGATACTAGATATATTTGGAAAAAAAGTTGTAGATATAGTAAAAAACAATAAAACATATACAGTATATAATTTAGGGTATGTTGGATATATAAATGATAATATATTATCATTAGTCATAAAATGTACATTAAAAGAAGGAACAACTGCTCAAAGAACAATAATACAAACATATAATTATAATATAGATGAAGATAAATTAATGACAATAGAAGATATTATACAAACTAAAAACCTTGATAAAGAAAAGATGCAAAAACAAATAACAGAAGAAATAACAAAGTTAAGTAAGCAAAATGCGAGCTTTGCAAATCAAGGATATAATGTTTATGTAAGAAATCCAAATGATGATATGTACAAATTAGAAAATACACCAAATTTCTTTTTAGGTAAAAATAAAACACTTTATTTAGTATATGCATATGGAAATAATGATTATACAAGTGAAACAGATTTGATAATATTTTAAAAAATAACTCTCGATATTTTCTATCGAGAGTTATTTACATTAAGGTTGTTCTGCTAATTTAATAGTAACTTTAACATTTTTACCACTTCTAATTACTTCAAGTTCTAAATTGTCTCCAATATTTTTATTGTTTTTAATCTTGTTTAATTCGTCCATTGTTTTAATAGAGGTGCCATCTGCCTTAACAATTATATCTCCGGCTTTTAAATCTGTTTCAGAAGCTGGACTTGAATTTTGAATAGCTTTAATATAAACTCCTTCAGTTAAATTATATCTTTCGGCAATGCTTTGAGTTACATCAATTCCTTCAATACCAATATATGGTCTTAAAACTTTACCATGTTCAATTAATTGTTTATAAATGTCAATAGTATCATTAATTGGAATTGCAAATCCCATACCTTCTATACCTGTTCCAGAAAGTTTTAGAGTATTAATACCAATTACTTTACCTTCACTATTTACCAAAGCTCCACCACTATTTCCAGAATTTATAGCTGCATCTGTTTGGATTAGTGTGTAAGTAGTTCCATTTTCACCTGTAACAGTTCTATTAACAGCACTTATTATTCCAGATGTAACACTACTTTGCATTCCTAATGGATTACCAATAGCCATAGCGAACTCTCCAATTTTAACAGAGTTAGAATCACCTAATTCTGCAGGTGTTAAATCATCTTTTTCAATTTTAATAACAGCTAAATCAGTTTGTTCATCTGTACCTATAATTTTAGCCTCATATGGTGTAGTATCATTGTATAAATAAACATATACTTTTGTAGCTTTTGAAACCTCGTAATAAGTAGAAGAATCAGTAGAATTAATTATATGATTATTTGTTAATATATATCCATCTTTGCTAATTATAATTCCAGAACCTTGTGCTTGGGCAAGTTGTGACATTCCTTGCATAAAATTTGACGTTACAGTATATTCTACAGTAATACCAACAATTGAAGGCAACACCTTATTTGCAGAATATATTGCAGTATCAGAATAATCAGAAAGTGACACAGTTTTAACCGTTCCAGTGTTAGAAGCCGAAGTAGGTAATGCGGAAGTTTCCTCCGTTTTTGTAGATGATGTATTTAAAATAGAATTTTTTATACTAGGAATTCCAAAAACTATTGCAATAACAAGAATTGTACCTAATACTCCAGAAAAAAATGGAATAAAGAAAGATTTGCCTAAACCAGAGTAGCTTTTTTTAGGAGTATCAAAATTCTTGAAAAAGTCATTATTGTCATTCATAATATAACCTCCTTGTAAAATGAATTACCATAATATAATAATAACCTAAACTAATAATATAATACAAGGTATACATTAAAAAATCCTGAAAAATTAATAATATAAATTGGAATTTGTTTTATTGAGGTGAGAGGTGTGATGTGGGAGGTGTGATTTATAGGGCCGTGGCTTCGTAGGCTTTTCTATATTTTTCACACTTCGCACCTCAAACCTCACACTTCATGAAATTCCAATTTACCTAAAAATTATATTGAAATAAATTTTTACATATAATATAATAAACTATATTTTGAAGGAGTTGAAAAAATGAATTTAAAGAATGAAAAAGGTATAACTATAATAGCGCTAATCATAACAATAATACTAATGTTAATTTTAGTCGGAGTAACAGTAAAAGTAGGAACAAAAGAAATAAGTAAAGCTAAACTTGAAGATATAAAAACAGAGATGATATCAATAAAAACAAGAGCGGAAATTGTTAAAGATAAATATGATTTTAAAGACATAGATAATTTAGTAGGAACTAAATTATCAGAGGCAACTGATTATAATACTGAAGCAATAGTCATTCCAGATGAAAGTAAAGAAAATTGCTATATTTGGACACAAGAAGATTTAAACTCACAAGAACTATCTTCTATAAAAGTAGATAAAGATAAATTTTATGTTGTTTACTATGGAGATGATATAGAAATATATTATTCAAAAGGAGTAGACGGAAAATACAGTTTAACAGATTTACAAGGTGAGTAATATGAAAGAAAGAGAAATAGAAAGACTAAATAAATTAAAAGAATACGAAAAAAAAATATATGATAAAGGGATAAAATATATTGCAGGAATAGACGAAGCAGGAAGAGGACCTTTAGCTGGACCAGTAGTTGTGGGATGTGTAATAATGCCACAAGATTCATTTATTGAATATGTTAATGACTCTAAAAAGGTATCCGAAACCAAAAGAGAAATGCTTTATGAAAAAATAACAAATGAAGCAATTGCATGGGGTACAGGAATTGTAATGCAAGATGAAATAGACGAAATAAATATATTAAATGCAACTAAAAAAGCATTAACAATGGCAATAGACAATTTAGAAATAAAGCCAGAGGTTATATTAGTAGATGCTTTAGAAAAAATAGACACACATCAAATTCCATATATATCTGTAATAAAAGGAGACGCAAAAATTTATAGCATATCAGCAGCTTCAATTGTTGCAAAAGTAACAAGAGATAGAATAATGAGAGAATACGATGAAATATACCCACAGTATGGATTCGCTAGCCATAAAGGGTATGGAACAGCAAAACACATACAAGCAATAAAAGAATATGGAATATGTTCAATACATAGAAAAAGCTTTGTAAAGAATTTTATATAAAAAAGGAGAATGGCGCAACCGGAAACCCAGTTACGCCAAATGTGTTGTTATTTGCCCTCCCATCCAAATGGATCAGCAGGACTTATCAGCTCACGAGCAGATACTGTGGCTGATTCAATTATGTTGTAGAGAGCTATTTCAGTCTCCAGATCAGCTTTAGCTGACAAGAGACTAGAACAGTCTTTTATTAACAAATTGTAATCAGCAAGTGTCTGCGCACCTTCGAGGCGTGAGCGTAAACAGGTTATACTGTTACACATTTGTTCTTTATCTCCTTTCATATAAAATATGTAATAATATTATAGCATGTTTTACATAAAAAATCAAATTAGGAGGTTGATTTTATGAACATTAAAGAAATTATAGCTAAAAAAAGAGATGGATTAGAATTAAAAAAAGAAGAAATAAAATACTTTATAGAAGAATATACAAAAGGGACTGTTACAGATTATCAAGCATCTGCACTAATTATGGCAATGTATATCAATGGATTAAATAATGAAGAAACTACAAATTTAACATTAGAAATGGCACACTCTGGAGAAATTCTAGACTTATCTGAAATTTCCAAAACAGTTATAGATAAACATAGTACAGGAGGCGTTGGAGATAAAATAACATTAGTATTAATGCCAATTATTGCATCACTTGGCGTGCCAGTTGCAAAGATGTCTGGAAGAGGTTTAGGATTTACTGGTGGGACAGTAGATAAATTAGAATCAATTCCTGGATATAAAACAGAAATAAAAATAGATGAATTTATAGAAAACGTTCAAAAAATTGGAATAAGCTTAATTGGTCAAACTGCTAATTTAGCACCAGCAGACAAAAAAATATATGCACTACGTGATACCATTAGTTGTGTGGATAATATGTCACTTATAGCATCAAGCATAATGAGTAAAAAAATAGCTGCAGGAGCAAACAAAATAGTATTAGATGTAACATGCGGAAGTGGAGCTTTTATGCAAAACGAAAAAGATGCAATAGAATTATCTAATATAATGAAAAACATAGGAAAGTTAGCAAACAGGGAAACAGTGTGCATAATTACAAATATGGATGAACCAGTTGGATATGCAATAGGAAATAGTTTAGAAATTATAGAGACAATAGAATGTTTAAAAGGAAATATGCCAGAAGATATAAAAGAAATAATAACAACAATAGGAGCATATATACTAAAACTTGCAGATAAAGGTGACAATTTAGAAGAAAACAAACTAAAAATATTAGAAAATATAAAAAACGGAAAAGCATATAATAAATTTTTAGAATTAGTACAAAATCAAAATGGTGATATAGAATATGTAAAAAATACAGATAAATTTGAAAAAGCAAAATACATATTACCAGTAATTTGCCAAGAAGATGGATACATAGAAAAACTAAATGCAGCAGAAGTAGGAAAAATATCAGTAGATTTAGGAGCAGGAAGATTAAGAAAAGAAGATGATATAGACAAAGCAGTAGGAATAGTGCTAAATAAGAAAAATGCAGACAAAGTAAAAAAAGGTGATATACTAGCATTCGTATATGCAAATAATAAACAAAAAGGAGAAACAGCAGTAGAAGAAATGCAAAATGCATATACAATAGTAGAAGAACCAGTAAAAAAAGAAAAATATATTTTAGGAATTATATAAATTGAAAATTTGAAGTGTGATGTGGAAAGTGAGATTCGTAGGGGCGTATTGCATACGCCCGAAAACGAATTTATTGCAAACGTTGTAGGGGCCGCCGCCCTCGGCGACCCGCAAAACCCAAAATGAATCTAGTGAAAAGAAAAACGAGGAAGGAAAACCAAAAATGAAAATAATGTTTATATGCACAGGCAACATTTGCAGAAGTGCCATGGCACATGCAATGTTTGAAAAAATGGTAAAAGAACAAAATAAAAATGTACAAGTATACTCATGTGGGGTATATGCAGAAAATGGTGATACTTCAACATATGAAGCAATTGAAACAATGCACGAATATGGAATAGATTTAAAAAATCATAAAGCAACAAATATAAGAAATTCAAACATAAAAGATATGGATGTAATACTTTGCGCAACAACTTCACACAAAAATAGTGTTATAAATATGTATCCAGAATTAAAAGAGAAAGTATTTACAATGAAAGAATATGCAGGATATCCACAAAGTGATTTAGATATAAAAGATCCATGGGGATATGGAATAGAAGTATACAAAAATTGTGCAAAGGAAATACAGGAGTGCCTTGATAGAATTATAGAAAAATTATAATTCACACATCACACTTCCAACTTCAAACAAATCAAAGAAAGGAATAAACAAATGAACATATTAGAAGGACTAAACGATAAACAATACGAAGCAGTAATAAACACAGAAGGACCAAACCTAATTATAGCAGGTGCAGGTTCTGGAAAAACAAAAGTGCTAACACATAAAATAGCATATTTAATAGGAGAAAAAAATGTAAAACCATGGCAAATACTTGCAATTACATTTACAAATAAAGCAGCAAATGAAATGAAAACAAGGGTAGAAGCATTGGTCGGAGAAGCAGCAAATGAAATGTGGCTAGGAACTTTCCACTCTATTTGCGTTAGAATTTTAAGAAGATTTATAGATAGATTAGGATATGAAAGCTCATTTATAATATTTGATACATCAGACCAAAGAAGTTTAGTAAAACAATGTTTAAGAGAATTAAATATTGATGATAAATTGTTTACAGACAGAAGTGTATTATCAGAAATAAGCAATGCAAAAAATGAAATGCTTACACCAGAAAGCTACAAATTAAGGACAAATGGTGAATATAGAAAAGAAAAAATTGCAGAAATATATGCTGTATATCAAAGAAAATTAAAAGAAAATAATGCAATAGATTTTGATGATATTATCAATTTTACAATAGACATATTAACAGAAAATCCAGATGTTTTAGAGTATTATTCAGATAAATTCAAATATGTATTAGTAGACGAATATCAAGATACAAATAAATCACAATTTACATTACTAACATTAATCGCAGCAAGACACGGAAACATTACAGCCGTAGGAGATAATGACCAAGGAATATATTCTTTTAGAGGAGCAGATATATCAAATATATTAAACTTTGAAAAGGATTTTCCAGGAACAAAAATAATAAAATTAGAGCAAAATTATAGATCTACAAAAAGTATATTAAATGCAGCAAATGCAATAATCAAAAATAATAGCAAAAAATATGAAAAGAACTTATGGACAGAAAAAGAAGAAGGAAAACTTCCAGAAGTACACATATGTAATGATGAATATGATGAAGCAAGATATATTGCAGAAGAAATAGAACATTTAAGAAGAGAAGAATATTTAAAATATTCAGACTTTGCAATTCTATACAGAATGAATGCACAGTCACGTAGTATAGAGGAAATTTTGGTAAGAGAAGGAATTCCATACAGAATTATAGGTGGACACAAATTCTACGAAAGAAAAGAAATAAAAGATATAATTAGCTATTTAAGATTAATTCAAAACACATCAGATAATTTAAGTTTGCAAAGAATAATAAACGAACCTAAAAGAGGAATTGGAAAAACAAGTTTAGAAAAGATAGAAGCAATAGCATCAACAAACCGGAATATCAATGTATGAGGTAATAAAAAAAGCAGATGAGTTTGGGCTAAATAAAGTATTTGTAAATTCAAGAGATTTTGTAAATGTAATAGAAGAATTAAGAGCAAGTAAAGAAGAAATTAAAATTTCAGAGCTTGTAAAGCAAACACTAAACAAAACAGGATATACAAAAGCTTTAGAACTAGAAAGTACAACACAAGCAGAAACGAGGCTAGAAAACTTAGACGAGTTTTTAACAGTAGCAATAGAATTTGAAGATGAAGCTGCAGAAAACAATTTAGCAGAATTTTTAGAGAGTATAACACTTACAAGTGATGTAGATGAATTAGAAGATACAGACGAAGCAGTAACATTAATGACCTTACATAGTGCAAAAGGACTAGAATTCCCAGTAGTATTTTTAATAGGAATGGAAGACCGGAATATTCCCAAGTTATAAGTCAATAGGAGAAGAAAGAGAATTAGAAGAAGAGAGAAGACTTTGCTATGTTGGACTAACAAGAGCAGAACAATTTTTATACTTAACATGTAGCAGACAAAGAACAATATTTGGTTCAACATCATGTAACAAAATATCTAGATTTATAGAAGAAATACCACCAGAAATGTTAGAGGGAGACAAAAATACAAAGAAAGAAAAACAATATGAACCAAAAGAAACAACATATGAGTGGGAATATGGAACAGTAAAAAAATATCAAACAAAAGCATTTGCAGATAAATACTCTCCAAAAGAACCAGTATATCAATTTAGAACAGCAGAAAGCTTCTTAAATTCACTAAACAAAACAAAAACAGAAGGAGTAGATTTAAGCAAATTTAGAGCAGGTGTAACAGTATACCACAAAAAATTTGGAGAAGGAGTAATAAATTCAGTAGAACAAGAAGGAGAAGACTTAAAGTTAGATATAAACTTTGAAAAAGCAGGACATAAAAGGCTAATGGCCAAATTTGCTAATTTAGAAATAAGATAAAAAAGAAGAGCAATCTTCTTTTTTTATGCAAATAAATTGGGATTTCACGAAGTGCGAGGTGCGAGGTGTGAAAATAGAGAAAATCCTACGAAGCCTTGGCTCTATAAATCCCACCTCCAACATCACACCTCTCACTTCAATTAAACAAATTCCAATTTTTTTGAATAATTTTTTTAATTTTGTAAACAATATACTTGTTAAATAAAAAGTATGGAAAGGATGATTTTAATGGCAGAACTAAGTCAAGTAGAATTACAAAATTTAAGACACTTAATAGGTGCACACGACACATCATATCAAAAATTAAACACATATGCAGCACAATGTGTTGACCCACAAATAAAGCAAATGTTTACAAAAGCTGCGCAAGATTCACTAAACACAAAACAAAAATTATTAACATTTTTAAATTAGGAGGAATTTGAACATGGAAGAAAAATATATGGTTAACGATATTTTAGAAAGCGTTAAAGCTGAACTTACAACATATCAGGGAGTTATTTCAGAAGCAGAAAATATGCAACTAAGACAAACAATACAACAAATAAGAAATAATGATGAATCATTTCAATATGAATTATTTAAAGTAGCTCAAACAAAAGGATATTACACACCGGCAGGACAAGCACCACAAACAGAAATAGACAAAGTAAAAAATGAAGTAAGCAATTAGGTAAATTTGAATTTCACGAAGTGCGAAGTGTGAGGTGCGAGGTGTGAAAATAGAGAAAATCCTACGAAGCCTTGGCCCTATAAATCCCACCTCCAACATCACACCTCTCACTTCAATTAAACAAATTCCAATTCACCGAACACACCAATCCCTACGGAAATAAACAAAACACACAATTTGCAACACACAAAATACGGAGATTTTGAGAGTAAAACGGAGAAAAAGAGAGCAAAATTAAGCATCCCTAACATTAGAGGAGCAAATAAAGAAATATAAAAATTGCCAAAATTGTATAATTAATGTAAAATATTAAGGTGGAAAAAATAAAAAATAGTTAGGAGTGTTTAATATTTTAAGAAGTATAAAGAACATATTTGTACATATTAGAAGCTCATTAAAAGTTTTATTTCTTATTATAATATCAATAATAATAATTACAGGAATAATATCATTAGTATATCAACCAATGTATAGTGTAACTGTTAACGGAGAGTTTATAGGATATACAAAAAATAAAAGTAAATTACAAAAAAGAATAAATGAATATATACAAAATAAAGAAAATAATAACATTGCATTTGTAGACATTAAAGATTTACCAGAATATTCATTATGTTTGTTAAAAAAAGATAACCAAGCAAATGATGATGAGATATACGAAAGAGTTAAAAACTCAGGAACAACATATTATGAATATTATGCAATTGTAGTAAGTAACGAAGAAAAATACTATGTAGCAACAAAGGATGACGCAGAAAGCATAATTAATGAATTAAAATCAAAGAAAAGTACAAATATAAATAAAATAGCATATACACAAGTTCATTCAACAGAAATGAAAGAGTTTACAGAAAAGGATAAAGTAGTAACAGCTTTATATGTAAAACCAGTAGTAGTTGCTTCTGCATACGCAACATATAGTGGAACAAAAATAGCAAGTACAGAAACTCCATCATCAGCAGTTTTAGGTATAGGATTAATAAGGCCAGTATCTGGAATAATAACATCAAGATATGGGCGAAGATCTAGTGGAAATCATAGCGGATTAGACATTGCAACTTCTACAGGAACAACAATAGTAGCAGCTGCAGGAGGAACAGTAACATCTTCAGGCTGGGATGGACATGGATTAGGATATTGTGTAAGAATTAGTCATGGAAATGGCGTAGAAACAGTATATGGACATTGCAGTAAATTATATGTAACAGCAGGTCAAACAGTTGCACAAGGAGAAGCAATAGCAGCAGTTGGATCAACAGGAAACTCAACAGGACCACATTTACATTTAGAAATAAAGGTAAATGGAGCAAGACAAAATCCACAAATATATTTATATAAATAATAAAAAATAAAACCAGTTTTTAACTGGTTTTTATTTTTACATTTTATTTTCATAGAAATGCTTTAACACAATTAGATATAGCATTTGTTTTAAAAATTACTTTTCCATATTCTAAAAGTTTTCTTTCAAATAATTCCGGATTATCAACACTATTTCCAAATTCACTTATTTCATAATTAATTGCTTTAACAACAGATAAATTTGATTTGTTAATATGTATACATAGGTAATAGACTGAATTGTGCAAATATAAAGAAACTTTTTTTAATTTTAAATATATTTGATTATTTAAATTCATACTTAAATATTTACAAAATTCGTAATAATCATCAAAAGAATTAAATGAATATATTACTAAACTATTATTAATTACAGATGTTTTTCGTTTAATTTTTACTTGCTTTTTTGATTGTTCTTTTTCTGGGAGTCTGGTAACAGTTAAAATAAACTTTCCTTCAGGAATTGCAATTGCTTCAATCATTAATTTATAATCTTTTGTGTGAAAACCGACTTCTTTTTCAGCTTTACTTAGCAAACTACAGAACAAAGCTTGAGACTCAGCAGAATTAGACATGAATGAATGCAAATCTATATGTTCTTCCTCTAAATCACTTAAACTTAAAATAATTCTAATTTTGTTTTCTGTTATTTTTTCAATTTTCAATATGTGTAACCTCCAATATAAAGTATATTATTATTATAGCACCAAAGTATAATAATTTAAATGATAAAAATATGGAAATTATTATACCACATTATATTAAAAAAACATTAAAAAGGTTAAACAAATTGGAACAAATGGGGACAGACCCCTTTTGTCTGAATTAAAACAAAAGGGGTCTGTCCCCATTTGTTTTTGAGGTGCGAAGTGTGAAAAATAGAGAAAAGCCTACGAAGCCCTGACTCTATAAATCCCACCTCCCACATCCCACCTCCCACATCATACCTCACACGTCAATTAAACAAAAACCAATAAATGCCTGAATTTTACTTGAAAAAACAAGCAATTGCATATATAATATATAAGTATTTAACAAAGGAGAAATAAGGAGGAGCACAAATGGCAACAAGAGAAAAAAATATATGGATATTATTAGTGTTTTTACTATCAGGTTTAGTAATAGGAGGACTTTTAGGAGAGCTTGCGGCAAAAGTAGATTGGCTATGGTGGTTATCATATGGACAAAGCTTTGGACTAGCAACTCCAGTGTCACTAGACTTAAATGTAATAACAATAACATTTGGGCTAATGTTTAAAATAAACATTGCAAGTATTGTGGGAATGGCAATAGCAATATTTATATACAGAAAGGTATAACTAAAATATTTTATGAAAAATAAAAGACACAAAATCTGCTTTTAACAAATTTCGATGGGGGCAAAAATCTATTTTGAAAGGATGATAATATGCGATTAAAAATGAAAGAGCTCCCAATATCAGAAAGGCCATACGAAAAACTAGAAATTTATGGGGCAGAGATGTTATCTAATGCAGAACTTTTGGCAATAATAATAAAAACTGGCAACAAAAAAGAAACTGCAGTAACACTTGCACAAAAAATATTAAATTTAGATAAAAGTTATAATAAAAACAATTTGAGATTTTTGCAAGATATATCAATAGAAGAACTTACGGAAATTAATGGAATTGGAAAAGTAAAAGCAATACAAATAAAAGCTGTATCTGAAATTGCAAAGAGAATAACAAAGCCAACTACAAATAAAATAAAAATAAGTAGTACAAAAGACGTGGCAGAGCTAGTAATGTCTGAATTAAGGTACGAAAAAAGAGAAATAGCTAAAGTAATTATTCTTAATAATAAAAATATTGTATTAAGAATTGCAAATATATCATTAGGAGGTTCAAACTTTGCATGCATTGAACCAAAGGATGTATTAGCAGAAGCCATAAAAATGCAGGCACCAAAGATAATACTTATTCATAACCATCCAAGTGGAGATCCAACACCTAGTAAAGGAGATTATAGAGTAACTGACAGAATATATGAAAGTGCATCTTTAATGGGTATAGAGTTATTAGATCACGTAGTTATAGGTGATGGAATATATGAGAGTGTATTAAGGGGAAAGGAATCGTGAAAAATATGTTATTTGGATTAAAATCAAAAGATATAGGTATTGACCTAGGAACAGCTAATACGTTAGTTACGCTAAAGGGAAAAGGAGTTATATTAAAAGAACCATCTGTTGTAGCAATAGATAGAAGAAGTGGTAATATTTTAGCTACTGGTTATGAAGCAAAAGAAATGCTTGGAAGAACACCAGAAACTATAAAAGCGGTAAGACCATTAAAAGATGGCGTAATAGCTGATTTTACAGCAACACAATTAATGCTTAAAAATATAGTGTCAAAGGTATGCCAAAGATATAATGCCGGAAGACCAAGAGTAGTTGTTGGAGTACCATCTGGTATTACAGAAGTAGAAGAAAGAGCAGTAGAAGAATCAGTTTTAAGAGCTGGAGCAAAAGAAGTATATTTAATAGAAGAGCCAATGGCAGCAGCAATTGGAGCAAATTTAGATGTTGCAGAACCTACAGGTAATATAATAGTTGACATAGGTGGAGGTACGACAGAAGTTGCAGTAATTTCATTAGGAGGAGTTGTAATAAGCAACTCTTTAAGAACTGCAGGAGATGAATTAGATGAAGATATAGTAAATTATATAAAAAGAGAAATGGGATTAGCAATAGGGGAAACAACAGCAGAAGAAATAAAAAAAGAGATCGGATGTGCTTTACCATTAATGACAGAAGCAAGCATGGAAGTAAGAGGTAGAGATTTAGGTAATGGACTTCCAAGGAATGTAATAATTACTTCTACACAAATAGAAGAAGCTATGAAAGATTCAATAAATGAAATAGTAGAAGTTGTAAAAACAACTCTAGAAAAAACACCACCAGAATTAGCATCAGATATTGTTGAAAAGGGAATTGTACTTGCTGGTGGAGGCGCACTAATTAGAAATTTGGACAAATTATTAAGTCAAAAGACAGGAATGCCAGTATACATTGCAGAAAATCCATTAGAATGTGTTGTAAAAGGAACAGGAAAAACGTTAGAGGATTTAGAAAGATTAAAAACAGTTCTTATAAATGCACGTAAACGTAGATAAATAATAAATAAAAGAAAGGATTACATCAATGTATAAAAACAATAAAACAAGTATTATAGGTATAGTAATAACAATAATAGTATTGATTATATTAGTTTTGCTTACCAATATAAATACAAATAAACTTTCTGGTGCAGAGAACTTTTTTAGTAAACTTGTAATGCCAATTCAAAATGGGTTAACACATTTAAAAAATAAAATTGCAAAAAATGATTCTTTTTTTGAAAACATAGATAAATTAGATGAAGAAAACAAAAAGCTAAAAGAAGAAAATAGTGAACTACAAAAAAAGTTACAAGAATTGGAGATAATAAAAACAGAGAATACAACATTAAGGCAATATGTAAATATGGCAGAAAAGTATTCAGAATACAAAACTGTACCAGCATATATAATAAATAAAGATGTTAGCAATTTAAGCGAAACAATGGTAATAAATGCAGGAAAATCAAGTGGAATAGATGTGGACATGCCAGTAATTGCAGAGCAAGGATTGGTTGGATATGTTGTTTCTGTAACAGAAAACACGGCAAAAATTCAACCAATAATAGATCCAGCAACTAATATAAGTGGAACAATTACAACATCAAGAGATAGCGTAATTGTAAGAGGAATTTTACGGAAGCAGTAATACATTAAAATTAATGTATATTCCAACAGATGCCGACCTAGTTCTAGAAGATACAATAGAAACTTCTGGATTAGGTGGAATATATCCAAAAGGAATACAAATAGGTAAAATAAAAGAAATAATAGAATCAAAGAATATAACAGATAGATATGCAATTGTAGAAACATCAGTGGATTTTTCAAAATTAGAAACAGTATTGGTAATAACAAAATAATATAAAAGAAAAGGAGATATATTATGAACAATGAAATCTATGTAACACCACTTGCTGGAAGATATCCAAGTAAAGAGATGAACAAAATTTGGTCAAGTGATTCTAAATATTCAACATGGAGAAAACTTTGGGTTGCACTTGCAGAAACAGAAAAAGAGCTAGGAATTGATATAACAGACGAACAAATTAATGAAATGAAAGAAAATGTAAATAACATTGATTATGATGTAGTTGCAAAAAGAGAAAAAGAATGTAGACATGATGTTATGGCACATGTTTATGAATTTGGTACAAAATGCCCAAAAGCAAAACCAATAATACACTTAGGAGCAACATCTTGCTACGTAACAGATAACACAGACGTAATTTTAATGAGAGAAGCTTTAAAAATTATAAAAGCAAAATTAGTTAATGTAATAAATAATCTAAAAAAATTTGCAGATGAATATAAAGGAACAACATGCTTAGGATATACACATTTTCAACCTGCACAGCTAACAACAGTTGGTAAAAGAGCAACACTTTGGATGCAAGATTTATTAGAAGATTTAGAAGAATTAGAATTTGTAGAATCAAGAATGAAACTTTTAGGTTGCAAAGGAACAACAGGAACACAAGAAAGTTTTATGAAATTATTTAAAGATGAAGAAAAAGTAAAACAAATAGATGGAAAAATAGCAGAAAAAATGGGATTTGACAAAGTATATGCAGTATCTGGCCAAACATATACAAGAAAATTAGATTCAATAGTATTAAATTGCTTATCAGGAATAGCAGAAAGTGCATCAAAATTTGCAAATGACATGAGACTTTTACAACACGAAAAAGAATTAGAAGAGCCATTCGAAAAAGGACAAATTGGATCATCAGCAATGGCATATAAAAGAAATCCAATGAGATGTGAAAGAATAAATTCACTTTCAAGACATGTAATGGTACTTTCAAATGATGCAAAAATAACAACTGCAACACAATGGCTAGAAAGAACACTTGATGATTCTGCAAATAAGAGAATATACGTGCCAGAGAGCTTTTTAGCAACAGATGCGATATTAATTCTTTATGAAAACATATCATCAAATATTGTAGTATATAAAAACGTAATAAAAACAAATATGATGCAAGAACTTCCATTTATGGGAACAGAAGAAATACTTATGAATGCAGTTTTAAAAGGTGGAGATAGACAAGAATTACATGAAAAAATAAGAGTATACTCAATGGAAGCTGGAAGAGAAGTAAAAGAATTTGGCAGACCAAATGACTTAGTAGATAGAATAGCAGCAGACGAAACATTCGGCCTAACCAAAGAAGAAATTTTACATATATTAAATCCAGATCACCTTTGTGGAAGAGCAAAAAATCAAGTAACAGATTTTATAGGAGAATGTGTAAATCCAGTACTAGAAAAATATAAAGACTTAATAAACGAAGAAAAAGTAGAGATAAATGTCTAGAGAAAAAATGAGACAAAAGAGAATTACACTCTTTTGTCTCATTTTTTTAAAATTTCTTTCCTGTTATTCTTTCATAAGCCTCTATATATTTATTTCTTGTAGTTTCTAAAACATCTTTTGGAAGTTCAGTAGGGGGATTATTTCTATATCCATTATTTGATAACCAATCTCTTAAGTATTGCTTATCAAAACTTTTTTGACCTCGACCTATCTCATAATCATCAAGAGGCCAGAATCTACTAGAATCAGGAGTTAAAACTTCATCTCCTAAAACTAAATTGCCATTTTCATCTAAACCAAATTCAAATTTTGTATCAGCTATAATTATTCCCTTAGAAAGAGCATAATCAGCACATTTTTTATAAATATTAATTGTAGCATTTTTTACTTTTTCAGCAAGTTCATTACCTAAAATTTCTTTACATCTCTCAAAAGAAATATTTTCGTCATGATCTCCAAGTTCAGCTTTTGTAGAAGGCGTAAAGATTGGCTCATCCAATTTTTGACATTCTTGTAAACCCTCTGGCAATTTAATATTGCAAACAGTACCAGTTTTTTGATATTCTGCCCAACCAGAACCTGTAATATAACCTCTCACAATACATTCAACTGGAAGCATTTTTAATTTTTTTACTAACATACTTCTATCTTTAAATTCTTCTTTTCTAAACTCCTCTGGAAACTCTTCATAATTTGTAGTAATTATATGGTTTGGTATAATATCAGAAACAAAATTAAACCAGAATTCAGATAATTTATTTAAAATTTTTCCTTTGTCCAAAACAGGATTTGGCATAATAAAATCAAATGCAGAAATTCTATCAGAAACAACCATCATAAGTTTGTCATCATCTACTTCATATATTTCACGAACTTTACCACTACTAATTTTTTTCATAAAATAACAATCCTTTCTAAATTAATAATTTTCGTAACCTACATCTTGTAATTTTGCATCTTTTTCCATAACAGCATCTTTTAATCCAGCTTTAAAATCAGCTAATTTATTACGCACATCTTCATTCGAAACACCTATTATTTGAGTTGCTAAAATAGCTGCATTTTTTGCGCCATTTATTGCAACTGTTGCAACAGGAATTCCAGAAGGCATTTGCACAATTGAATAAAGTGAATCAATACCATTTAAAGCCTTAGAATGAATAGGAACACCAATTACTGGGCATGTATTTACTGCTGCAAAAATTCCAGGTAAATGAGCTGCACCACCAGCACCAGCAATAATTGCTTTAACACCTCTATTTTTAAGATTTTTTGCGTAATCAATTGCTTCATCTGGGCATCTATGAACAGATAAAATTTTCATCTCATAAGAAATTCCCATATTGTCCAAAAATTTGGCACTATCTTTCATTATAGGTAAGTCAGAATCGCTTCCCATAATTATTGCTACATCAATATTTTTTTCCATTTTTCCCTCCCAAAAATAAAACTAAATTAATTATATTATATAAAATTATAATATACAACCAAAAAATATAATTTGGCATGAAGTGTTAAGTGAAATCTGTTAAAAAATTAACGGCACCAATTTACATAAATAGGAATATATTATTAATATAGTAGGAGGAATAGCATGAAAGAAGTTTTAAGATTAGAAAATATAAACAAGACATATCAAGCAAAAAATGGGGAAATAGAAGCTTTAAGAAATATAAATTTTAATGTAAATGAAGGCGAATTTGTTAGCATAATTGGACCAAGTCGGATGTCGGAAAATCAACATTACTTTCAATAATTGCAGGACTAGAAGAGAAATCAAGTGGAAAGATATATATAGATAATGTAGAAACAGAAAATGTATCAAACAAAATTGGATATATGCTTCAAAAAGATAGTTTACTAGAATGGAGAACTATATATAACAATGTGGTTTTTGGGTTGGAAATAACAAAAAGAAAAACTAAAGAAAACGAGCAATATGTAAAAGATTTATTAAAAAAATATAATCTTTATGAATTTAAAGACAAATATCCATCTCAATTATCAGGAGGAATGAGGCAAAGAGTAGCACTAATTAGAACACTTGCAATAAGACCAGAAATTCTTCTATTAGATGAAGCTTTTTCGGCTCTTGATTATCAAACAAGAATAATGGTAACAAAGGATATATACAAAATTCTAAAAAATGAAAATATTACCACAGTAATGGTAACACACGATATATCAGAGGCTATTAGCATGTCTGACAGAATAGTAGTACTTACAAAAAGGCCAGCAACTGTTAAAAAAATTGATACAATAGATTTCGAAATAGAAGGAAGAGATCCTATGAACTGCCGTAAAAGTCCAAAATTCAGTAAATATTTTGATAGCTTATGGAAGGAGCTAGATGTTGATGCAAAAGAAAAATAATTCAGAAGAAAGAAAAAAGTATCTAAAAAAAATTAGATTAACAAAAATATTAACATTATTTACACAAATTACAATAGCTGTTGCATTTGTAGCATTATGGGAAATACTAGCCAATAAAGGAGTAATAGATAGCTTTATAACAAGCCAACCATCTAGAATGCTAAAAACGTTTATGAATTTATCTCAAAATGGACTATTAGAACACTTAGGAGTTACATGTTATGAAACAATAGTAGGATTCTTATCTGGAGCTATACTTGGAGTAATTATTGCAATAATACTATGGTGGTCAAAATTTCTATCAAAAGTATCTGAACCATTCTTAGTAGTATTAAATAGTTTACCAAAAATAGCACTTCGGACCGGTAATAATAATATGGGTAGGAGCAGGAACAGGCGCAATTATAGTAATGGCATTAGCAATATCTTTAATAGTTACAATTTTAGAAATATTAAATGGTTTTTTAAATACAGATAGTGAAAAAATAAAAATGGCAAAAACCTTTAATGCAAATAAATTACAAATATTAACAAAAATAGTAATACCAGCAAACATTTCTACATTTATAAATTCGTTAAAAGTGAATATAGGGCTTTCACTAGTCGGAGTAATATCAGGGGAATTCTTAGTATCAAAAGCAGGACTTCGGCTATTTAATAGTATATGGAGGCCAAGTATTTCAGTTAGATTTAGTAATGGCAAGTGTAGTAATACTTGCAGCTGTCGCAGCAATTATGTATGAGGCAGTAGTCCTACTAGAAAAAATAATTTTAAAAACAAAAAAATTTGGATAAATTGTAATTTGACACGAAGTGAGAAGTGGGATGTGAGAAGTGTGAAAAATAGGGAAAGGCCTGCGAAGACTTGACTCTATAAATCCAACCTCACACTTCTCACTGCGCACTTCACCTAAGTAAATTACAATCAATTGAAAGGAGAAAAATTTTGAAAAAATATATTATAGGCATACTTATAATCTTATTAGTCGTTGGTGGAATTTTAGCATATTCTATGCTTAAAGATAAAAATAACGGAAACACGGAAATGACAAAAATAAGATTAAATGAAGTTACACGTTCAGTTTTTTATGCACCACAATATGTTGCAATTAGCAATGGATATTTTAAAGAAGAAAATTTGGATATAGAAATTACCACAGGTCAAGGTGCAGATAAGGTAATGACAGCAGTGCTTGCTGGTCAAAGTGATATAGGATTTGCACGGACCAGAAGCTGCAATTTATGTATATAACGAAGGAAAAGAAGACTACATGCAAGTATTTGCACAAATGACTAAAAGAGATGGATCTTTTCTAGTTAGCAGAAAAGAAAACAAAGACTTTAAATGGACAGATTTAAAAGGTTCTACTATTATTCCTGGTAGAAAAGGTGGAGTACCATATATGACATTTGAATATGTACTAAAACAAAGTGGATTAGACACAAAAAAAGATGTAGTATTAGATGATAGTATTAAATTCGACTTAATGGCAGGAGCATTTGCAGGAGGAAAAGCAGACTATGTTACACTATTTGAACCAACAGCATCAATGACAGAAGCACAAGGAAAAGGATATATAGTAGCATCAGTTGGAGAAGCAGGAGGAGAAATACCATATACAGCATACTTTGCAAAAAAGAGCTATATAAACAATAACAAAGATATAATTCAAGGCTTTACAAATGCAGTATATAAAGGTCAAACATGGGTAAAAGAACATACAGCAAAAGAAATTGCAGAAAAAATACAAAACTTTTTCCCAGATACAGATTTAAATATGTTAGAAAGTTCAATTCAAAGATATAAAGACATAGATGCTTGGAATGAAACACCAGTACTAAAACAAGAAGCTTTTGAAAAATTACAAACAGTAATGCAAGAAGCAGGAGAACTTACAACAAAAGCACCTTATGAAACAATAGTAAATAATGAGTTCGCAAAAAAAGCAATAAAATAAAACAAAACATAGCGTAAGTCAAAGGGGATAGACTTACGCTATGTTTTTTCCTAATATTTAATATGTATTATGGAGTATGATTATATTATATATTATCAAACCTTAAATTAAGTTTAAAAATATAATAGTTGAAAATAAAATTTAATTGTAATAAAATATTAAAAAAAGATAAAAATAAAAAGAGGTGAAAAATATGGAATATAGATATAAACCAGAAGGAGTATGCTCAAGAGAGTTAGTATTCGATATAGAAGGAGATATTGTAAAATCAGTAAAAGTAGTTGGAGGATGCCCAGGGAATACAGTAGGAATTTCAAAATTAGTAGAAGGAATGAAAATAAAAGACATAATAAAAAAACTAAAAGGAATTCCATGTGGATACAAAGGAACATCTTGCCCAGACCAAATAGCTAGAGCATTAGAAAAATATATAATTAAATAAATGTATTGTTCGCCATTTTAGGCGACCCACATTGCAAAGAAATTAATAAAAAGTAAGAAGGAATAGAATATGATAAAAATAGCATTTTTTGATACAAAAGAATATGATAAAAAATTGTTTGATGAATACAATAAAAAATATGGTTATGAAATAACATATTTAGAATCAAGATTAAATAGTGAAACTGCACCACTAGCAAAAGGATTTGACGTTGTATGTATATTTGTAAACGACGTAGTAGACGAAAAAACAATTAAAATCTTAGAAGAGGATGGAGTAAAACTAATAGCTTTAAGATGTGCAGGATTTAACAATGTAGATATAAAAAAGATTGGAGAAAAGCTAAAAGTGGTAAGAGTACCAGCATACTCTCCTTATGCAGTTGCAGAACATGCAGTAGCATTACTTTTAAGTATTGATAGAAAAATATATAAAGCATATCAAAGAACAAAAAAATACAATTTTACTCTAAACGGACTATTAGGATTTGATATACACGGTAAAACAGTTGGAGTTATAGGTTCAGGTAAAATCGGAAAAGTATTTATAAACATTATGAATGGCTTTGGGTGTAGAGTATTAGCTTATGATAAATTCCCAGATGAAAAATCAGCAAAAGAAATGAATTTTGAATATGTAGACTTAGACACATTATATAAAGAATCAGATATAATATCACTTCATTGTCCATTAACAGACGAAAATTATAAAATGATAAATGAAGAATCATTAGATAAAATGAAAGATGGGGTTGTATTAATAAACACAAGTAGAGGAAAACTAATAGACACAAAAAGCTTAATAAAAAGGCTAGAACAAGGCAAAATTGGTGGACTTGGTTTAGATGTTTACGAAGATGAAGAGGAATTCTTTTTAAATGATATGTCTAATTCATATATAAGAGATGAAGAACTTTCAATATTACTTACTATGCCAAATGTAGTAGTAACATCACATCAAGCATTCTTTACGAAAGAAGCTCTAAATAAAATTGCATTAGACACATGCGAAAATATAAAAGAGTTTTTTGAAACAGGAGATTGTAAAAATAAGGTATAAAAATAATAGCTTGCAAGTTTTACTTGTAAGCTATTTATATATTTTTATTTATTTTACTTCAGAAAAAGAATTTTTACTTGTACCGCAAATTGGGCAAACCCAGTCAGTTGGTAAGTCTTCAAATTTAACTGCTTCTTTGTTTTCATCATAAATGAATCCGCAAATATCGCATTTACACTGCATAAAATCATCCCTTCTAATTAAATATACAATATGATAATATAATAAGCTTGAAATGTCAATTAAAATATATACAGAAATAGGCTAAATATGATATAATATCTAATGTAAAAAAAGAAAAATTGGAATTTGTGCAGGGGATTTTATGGAACAAGAGTATATTTTAGAAAACTGTACTTCATTTGAACCAAAACACATTTTTGAATGTGGACAATGTTTTAGATGGAATGAACAAAAAGATGGTAGTTATACAGGTGTATTTAGAAATAATGTTATAAATGTAAAAAAGCAAGCTGAAAAGATTTTCTTTAAAGGAATATGCAAAGGAAATATAAAAGACGAGTGTAAAAAATACTTTGATTTAGATACAAACTATGACAATATAAAAAGCAGATTATCAAATGTGGATGATTACTTGAAAACTAGCATTAAATATGGAGAAGGAATTAGAATACTAAATCAAGATTTATGGGAAACACTTATTTCATTTATAATATCGGCAAACAACAATATTCCCAGAATAAAAGGAATAATAGAAAGAATTTCTAAAAGTTATGGTAAAAAAATAGTTTGGAATAATAATGAATATTACACATTTCCAACACCACAAGAGCTATCTAAAGCAAGTGTAGAAGATTTAAGAAAACTTGGACTTGGATTTAGAGATGTAAGAGTATATAAAACAACTAAAATAATAAATGAAAATCCAGACAAATTAAAAAAATTAGCAGACGAAAAGGACGTAAATAAACTAAAAGAAGAACTATTGCAATTTCCAGGAGTAGGACCTAAAGTGGCAGATTGTATAATGTTATTTTCTACACTTAAAAGATTAGAAGTATTTCCAATAGATGTTTGGGTACGAAGAGTTATGAATGAATTATATATAAAAAATGAGGATGAGGCAAAAATAAATAAAAAAGAAATAGAGCAATTAGCTAAAACAAAATATGGTAATTTAGCAGGAATTGCACAACAATATTTATTCTATTGGAGAAGGGGAGCTTAGAATGAATAAAAATACACAAAAGAATTTAGTAAAATCAATAATTTTTATTATAACATTTATGGTAATATTATTAATTAATAAAAAAGTAAATGCAAAAAGTTATACTATAGAAAATATGGATATTCAAGCCACAGTATTAGAAGAGGGTTCAATTAACATTAAACAAAGTATTACATATAACTTTAATGGAAGTTATAATGGAATTTATATAACTATTCCATATTCATTAAATGATGACCAAGCAAAAGAAGTAAATTCTTCTTCGAAAGACTATAGTTTATATAATGGAAACAATGTGAAAATAAATAAAATTATTGATTCCAAAAATGTTAACTATAAAGAAAAGGAGCCCTTAAAAAATACACAATCAAATGTTGATGGTAGATATGAGATAACTAAGGATGAAAAAAAATATACAATAAAGGTATATTCTAAGTCTGAATACGTAAAAAAAACATTTATACTTGATTATAATATAGAAAATATATGTGTAAAACATAATGACATAGGCGAGCTATATTATAATTTCATAGGAGGTAAATGGGATGTTGGTATAAAAAAACTAAATATAGATATTTTGTTACCAAATAATAAATCAAAAGAAAATTTATATGCCTTTGGGCATGGACCATATAATGGAGTAGTTACAATAGAGTCTCCAAACAAAGTAAATTTTAAAGTGAACAATGTAAAAAAACGGTCAGTATGTTGCTGCTAGAGTAATATTCGAAAATGCAAACATAAAGAAGAGTAAGAAAAGCACACTTACAAATTCATTACAAAAAATAATGACAGAAGAAAAGAAAATATATGAAAACAATGAAAAAAAGAATAATTTTACAAAAACAGTTTTAATATTTGCAATAATACTATTTGCATACTGGGTAATATTATTATTCGTATATGAAAAAGACAAAAAATATAGAACATCATACACTGATGAAGATGAATTGTTTAAAAAATATAATCCGTTGATTGCAGGGTGTATCCAAGGAAGTAGAGAGATTTTAGCAAGAGATATAATTGCAGTAATTCTAAACTTAATAGATAAAAAATTAATAAAAATGGAAATAATGCCAAGTGTAAGAGAGAATGAACCATATTCATATATATTGCTAAAACCAAACAGTGAAGACGAGAAGAAAATGGATGAAATAGAAAAATATATATGTGGCTGGATATTTGAAGGGAAAAGTTCAATCAACTTTGCAGAAAGACTAAAGCAATTACCAAAAGAGAAGGAAGCAAATAATAGGTTTAAACAACTAAATAAAATAGCTAAATCAAGATTAAATAAAATTGGAGCTAATATAAGTAAAGTGCCAGTAGCTATTAGAATCTTTAATGTATTACTATTTATAATAAGTTTATTTATAGTGTTTACTCATATACAGTACAATAAATTGGAGATATATGATGGCGAAAAGATAAAAGATAATCTCATTCTTGTGTTTTTCTTGTGTGCTATATTTCTACCGGCAATACTAGGAATTTTATATATTCCTATAAATTTACTAATTATTACAAGACATAGAGTAAATAAATTAATAAGAAAGTTCACAGGGCAAAAGCTAGTAACTACAACTGCTACAATAGTATTAATATTCTTTATAATTATTCTAATAACACTACTTTTTGGAAAAAATTTAAGATTTTTAATAATAGATGAATTACTAATATCAATAGCTCTAATAATAATGCTTACAGATAATTTAATGCTAAAAAATGAAGCAATTATGATAGAGGATTTTAGCAGGTTAAATATGATAAAAGAAAAATTACAATCCGACACACTGTTTGAAGAAAGAGATGTGGAACAGGTAGTATTGTGGGAAAAATATTTAGCATATGCGGTAGCATTTGGAGTATCAAATAAAATAGCTAAAAGAATAAAAGAAATTAATATAGATGACGACTTTGAAAAAATATTGGAAAGCAATATAATTTTTGAGAACATGGCATCCAATTATTATGAATTTTATAAAAATGCTAGTTTAGATAGAAGATTTTTAAAAAATTATGCGAACATATCAGATAGAATGATATCTACAGTTCGGAGGAAGTGGCATTTCAGGAGGAAGCAGTCGGAGGATTCTCAGGAGGAAGTGGCCGGAGGCTTTTCTGGTGGAGGAGGCTTCTCAGGTGGTGGTGGCCGGAGGACGGCGGCCGGAGGAGCATTCTAAATAAGGAGTAAATTATGAGTTTAAGGTTGATTTATGGAAGAGCAGGAACTGGAAAAAGCCAGTTCTGCTTAAACAAAATTAAAGAGCAAATAAATAATAAAACAGCACAAAAAATATACCTTGTTGTGCCAGAACAATTTTCATTTTCAACAGAAAAAAGATTACTAGAAACACTAGAACAAAACAGTGTAATAAATGCAGAAGTTATAACATTTAAAAGAATGGCACATAGAATTTTTACAGAAGTTGGAGGACTTACAGAAGTAAACTTATCAAAAACAGGTAAGGCAATGCTTGTAAGCAATATATTAGAAAAATATAAAAAAGATTTACAATTTTTAAATAAATCATCCGAAAATATAGATATAGTATTAAGGACTATAACGGAATTAAAAAAGCATGATGTAAAACTAGAAGATTTAGAGCAAAAACAAAAAGAGACAGAAGACGAATACTTAAAAATAAAATTAAATGATATAAATACAATATACAAAAAATATGAGGAAACATTACAAAATAAGTATATAGACGAAGATGATATACTTACAATTCTTGCAAAGAAAATAGAAGAAAGCAGTATGTTTGATAATTCATATATTTACATAGACGAATTTTCTGGTTTTACAAGACAAGAATACAATGTAATAAAAGAATTATTAAAAAAGGCCAAAGAGATTGATATTACAATATGTTCAGATGGAATAAACATAGAAAAACAGCCAGAAGAAGATATTTTTTATCAAAACAAAATGGTAATTCAAGAATTAATAAAATGTGCTCAAGAGGTTAATGTAAATTTTGAAGAAAATATAGAATTAAAAAATACTTATAGATTTAAAAATGAGGAATTAAAACATTTAGAAAAAAATATTTATGAAGTACCATATAAAATATATGAAAAACCAGTAAACAATATACATATAAGTTTGCTTAGCCAGCCATATTCAGAAGTAGAATATGTAGCAAAAACAATAATAGAATTAGTAAGAGAAAAAGAATATAGATATAAAGATATATCGGTAATTACAAAAAATATAGATGAATACACAAATATAGTAAAAGCAATTTTCGAAAAATATGAAATACCAGTATTTATAGACCAAAAAGAAGATTTAAGTCAAAATATTTTAGTAAAATATGTGCTTTCAATTTTAGAAATATATGCAAAAAGTTGGTCACAAGATGCAGTACTTGCATATATAAAAACTGGTTTCCTTTCATTAGAAAAAGAAGAAATATATAATTTAGAAAACTATTGCAAAAAGTGGGGAATAAAAGGCAACAAATGGTATAAAGAAGATTGGAAATATGATAGCTTAAACAAAGATGTAGAAAAGCTAAACGAATTAAGAAGAAAAATTGTAGAACCACTATTAAAACTAAAAACCAGTTTAGATGAATCAAAACTAGCAGAAGAAATAACAACAAAACTATATAGATTTTTAGAAGAGAATCAAATAAGAGAAAAACTAGAAGAAAAAGCAGAAAAATTAGAGCAATCAGGTAGAAAAGATGTAGCAAATAAGTATAAATCTAGTTGGAATATACTTATGCAAATATTTGATGAGATAGTGCTAATATTTAGCCAAGACAAAATGAGTTTTAAACAATACAAAAACATATTAAAAGTTGGATTAGAATTTTCTAGTTTAGGAGAAATACCTCAAGTAATAGATCAAGTTATAATAGGAGATACAGACAGGTCTAGAAACCATAAAGCAAAAGTTGTATTTATACTTGGCTTAAATGATGGCGTATTTCCTGCGGTTAATTCAGGAGAAGGTTTCCTTAACGATAAAGACAGAAACTATTTAAAACAAAATGGAATTGAACTTGCAAAAGGAACAATAGAAAACTTGTATGAAGACCAATTTAATATATATAGAGCTTTTACAACAGCAGAAGAAGAACTATATTTATCTTATGTATCAACAGATAAAGAACAAAAAGCTAAAAGACAATCTATATTAATTTCTAGAATAAAAAAGATGTTTAAAAATTTAAAAGAAGAAAGTGATGTAGTAAGTAAAAATGATAGTATTTTAACAGCAGAAAGTACATTTAATCAAATGCTTTCAAACATTAAAGATTTTAAACAAGGAAAAGAGATAGATAAAATTTGGTTTGCTGTGTATAATTGGTACATGCAAAATGATGAATGGAATCCAAAATTAAAAAAAGCTATAAAAGGTTTTTCACATAAAAATGATGCAGAAAAAATAACAGAAGAAAATATAAAAAGACTATATGGAAACACTTTAAAAACAAGTGTATCAAGGCTTGAACAATATAGAGAATGTCCATTTTCTTTCCATTTAAAATATGGACTAAAATTAAAAGAAAGAGAAGAATTTGTAGTAAGACCAATTGACACAGGTTCATTTATGCATGAAGTAATAGACGAGTTCTTTGAAAATACAAAAAATATAAAAATAATAGAAGACCAAGAAATAAAAGAAATAGTAAATAATATAATCGATGAAAAACTTTCACTTAGCAAAAACTATATATTTACAAGCACACCAAGATTTGCAGTACTTACAAACATACTAAAAAAAGCAATACTTCAATCAATAACATATATAGTTCAGCAAATGAAAAATAGTGATTTTGAAATAGCAGGAAACGAAATAGAATTTAATAGAAAAATAGATAATGTAGAAATAACAGGTAAAATAGATAGAATAGATATAGCACAAAATGAACAAGGCAAATACATTAGAATAATAGACTATAAATCATCAGATAGAAGTATAAATTTAAATGAGCTAGAAGCGGGAACACAAATACAATTATTAACATATTTAGATACAGCAGTAGAAAAAACAAAAAATATACCTGTTGGGATGCTTTATTTTAACTTAATAGACCCAGTAATAAAAGCAAGTAGAAATTTAACAGATGAACAAATACAAGAAGAATTAAAAAAGCAATTTAGAATGAGCGGTATGGTATTAGCAGATGTAAACATTATACGAATGATGGATAAAAACTTACAAACAGGTGCTTCAAGCACAATACCAGTAACTCTTGACAAAAATGGAGATATAATGGATTCTCGCTCAAATGCAATAACAAAAGAACAATTTACTTTATTGCAAAATAAGGTTAAAAAAATAATAAATCAAATAGCAAAAGAAATATTAGAAGGAAATATAGAAATAAAACCAACATACAACAAAGGAAAAAAAGAAGAAGCATGCAAATATTGTGAATATAAATCAATATGTTGTTTTAATCCAAATGTAAATAACTATTCATTTATAGATAATAAATCAAAAAAAGAATTGTTAGATAATTTACAATAAAATGAAAGGAGAAACAAAATGGGATTAATAGGTTTTTATGCAGGATCATTTGATCCATTTACAAATGGACACTTGCAAATAGTAAAAAAAGCTGCCAGATGTTTTGATAAAGTAATAATAGGTATAGGATACAATAAAGATAAATCAGAGCGTATAGACAAAAATAAAATGAAAGAAGCAATAGAAGAAACAATAAAAGAGATAGGATTAAGTAATGTAGAAGTAGTACTTTATGAAGGACTAACAGTAGAAAAAGCAAAACAAATGAATTGCGACATATTAATTAGAGGCCTAAGAAATGGTACAGATTACGAATACGAAGAGAATATATCTGCAATAAACGAGAAATTAGCAGGAATGGACACATGTTATTTTAGAGCAGGAGACCTAGGCTACTTATCTTCAAGCATTGTTATGGAGCTATATACACATAGTAAAGAAATAGATAAATATGTGCCAAAAGCAGTTGCAAAATTGCTAAAATTAATTGAGAGAGAAGAGAAATAAGTATGGGAACGATATTAGCTATAATAATTATGTTAATAATATTTGCACTATTTACAATAAATAAAACATATGTCCAAACTTTAATGTTTTTAATATTTTATTTAATATTAGATTGGGCTATTGTAAAAATTTTCTCAACTGTTCCTTTAATAGGGTATATCGCAAATCTGGTAGGAGAACCAATTCTTATGCCAATGCTGTATTTTATTTTGGTTATGGTAGATATGGGAATATTTTATTTTGTTTTACAAAGATATAATTATATTACATCAATTGTAGTGTTTTTAATAATAAATATGGTATTGAATAAAATATATATTACAATAACTGGAAATATGTTTTTTGACATATTAACTAATTTTGCAATTGGGAACCTAGTAATACTTGCATATAAAAAAATTAACATTCTTGAGGATGTAAAATGGTTTTCAATTGTAGGAACTATTATAATGGCATTTATACAAATATTACTTTCAATATTAAGTAGGGGATAGAGGTAATAATAATGATAATAGGAATTACAGGAAATTCTGGTTCGCGGAAAGACTTTATTTAGTCAAGAATTATGTGCTAAAACAAATGCAAAATTAATAAATGCAGACCAAATTGTAAAAGAATTATCAAAATGTGGAGAACCATATTACAAAGAAATAGTAAAACAATTTGGACAAGAAATATTATTAGAAGGTAAAGAAATAAACAGACCACAATTAGCACAAATAATTTTTAGCGATAACCAAAAAAGAGAAGAATTAAATAAAATTACATACGCACATATTGCAAAAAAAATTAAAGAAGAAGCAAAAAAAGAAACCCAAAAAATAGTGATAATAGATGCACCACTTTTAATAGAAACAAAGCTAAATGAAATATGCGATATAGTAGTTTCTGTTATAGCAAATGAAAGTACAAAAATAGAAAGAATTTGCAAAAGAGATAATGTTGACAAAAAAACAGCAAAACAAAGGCTAAACAGCCAGCTTGCGGAAGATACATATATTAAAAATTCAAATTATGTTTTAATAAACAATAATGCAAATTTAGAAAAAGAAGCAAAAGACTTTTTAGAATTGTTAAGTAATAAAAATCTATTTAACAAAGAAACAGTCATAATAAAAAATGAAAACATAAGATATATGCAATTCAAAAAACTATTAGATTACAAAAATATTAAACATTGTTTTACTCTAAAACCATTAGATGTGGGAAGCAATGATACCTATAAACAAATAAAAGATATAGCAAACAAAAACTATAATGATATATGTAATTTATTGAAATTAGATAGTAATAACATAGTAAGACCATATCAAACACATACAAACAATGTGAAAAAAATAAATGGTGAAGTTGGTATATTTCCACAAGAATTAAAAGATATAGATGGACTAATAACACAAGAAAAAAATAAAATACTTTCTTTAACATTTGCAGATTGCACACCAATATATTTATATGATAAACAAAAAAATATAATAGGTAACATTCATTCAGGATGGCAAGGAACAATTAAAAAGATAGCAAAACATGCAATAATTCAAATGAAACAAGAATTTAAATCTAATCCAAAAGACATTGTTTGTGTAATAGGCCCAACAATTAGAAAATGTCATTTTGAAGTACAAGAAGATGTAAAAAATGAATTTTATAATACATTCAATTACATGAAAAATATAGATAAAATAATAGAATTTAATAAAAATACAAATAGTTATTTTATAGACACAGTAGAAATAAATAAAGAACTACTAAAAGAAGAAGGAATATTAGAAGAAAACATAGTAGATAGTGGGATCTGTACATACTGTAATAGCAGTATAATTCATTCATATAGAAAAGAAGGAAAACAAGCAGGAAGAAACACCGCATTAATTTGTATTAGTGATTATATGAAACGTTTATAACTGCAAATAATATAAAGTGTAGGGGAGGGCCCTGTGTCCGCCCAAAGTTTAATATGTCATAGAAAGGAACAAAATATGTATCAAACATGGGAAGAATTAGAAGAAGCATGTAAAAATTGCAATAAATGTAAACTTTGTGCAAACAGGCATAATGTAGTAATAGGCACAGGAAATAGAAACGCAAAAATAATGTTTATAGGAGAAGGACCAGGTGCAGACGAGGATTTACAAGGAATACCTTTTGTAGGAAAAGCTGGCAAATTAATGGACAAGGCTTTTGAAGGGATAGGAATAAAAAGAGAAGAGGTATATATAGCAAACATAGTAAAATGTAGGCCTCCAAACAATAGAAATCCAGAATATGAAGAAGCAGATGCCTGCAAAGAATATTTAGAAAGTCAAATTAATTTATTAAAACCAGAAATAATCGTACTATTAGGAAGTGTGGCACTAAAAAACATATTAGGCAAAGAATATGGAATAACATCAAGCAGAGGAAAATGGTTTGAAAAAGACGGAATAAAATATTTACCAACATTTCATCCAGCAGCACTATTAAGAGACGAAGCAAAAAAAATAGACTTCTGGAACGACCTAAAAAAAATAAGACAATAGGGAAAAAGGGGACAGGCCCCTTTTTCCCTATAAATTATTAATTGTATTTCTAGATTTATTAAACCCAAATAATTTTTTTACTTTTCCAAAGAAAGAATAAATAAAAGATAATGCGTGTTTAGTATTATCAACTAAAACTAAACTATTTTCTGAAGGTTCAAATAAGCTAATTTCACCAAAAGTTTCTATTTGTTCTTTTTTTGCTTCAAGATTTTCCATTATTTTGCGATAAAATTCATTGTAGAAAGTATAGCTCTCATTAGAACCCATTATATTTTTAAAGTTATATAGTTTTTTCTTAAAATCCTTTATATCATTTAAACTTCTAATATTATTAAATTCAGAAATAAAACAACTTTCAATAATTAAGTTTTGTGTTTTAAAGAATATAGATGTTATGGCATTCTTTTTTGAAACAACCAATTTATTTAATAACTTTATTTCATTCACTTTATTAGCATATTGAAGCTCATTAGCAAAATAATTTAAATCATTTTCGTAAGCTAAAAGTAAATCTAAATTTTTCACAATCGCATTATAGGCTCTTTTATTTGAATTTAAAATAAAAGTATTTTTAAAAACATCATTACTATTTAATGTGCTATGAAATAATGGGTATGTACCTGTAAAATAAGCCATTTGATTAACCAAAGCACATTCTAAAGGATAGTAGTTTGGGCTAATTGTATTTAAAGAAACATTATAATAAGTTTCTGATGTTGAAGAACACATATTAGCTTCTGAAGCCATTAATTGAACTGCAGCTTCATTAATTCCAAGCCCCGTATTAAAGGAACAATTATAAAGTCCCATTTTAATTAAATTATTATTTGAATCTTTTAATTCTTGAATGAAATGTATGCACTCATGCATAGCAAGCTTTGCCATTTCATCTAAATCTGTTTCTTGATTAAAATAAATAGAATTATTTTTATAAAAATATTTTGCTCCTGATGAGTCACTTGGCATCTTTGCAATAAACATATTAAGTCTAGAAATAGAAGTAAACAAGTCACTTTTACTAAGGTTATGTTCTGGAAAAGCAAGACATAATTTACTAGCAATATTAATTGCAATTGTATTAACTTTTAGGGTATCTAATTGTTCTACAATTTCTATACCTTCTTTTTTTAATCTAGAATTAGTGCCCATTAGTAACTCCTTTTAAATCTTTAGTATATAACAATTATACAATATAAAAACTCTAAAGATATTTCATAAATGTTAAACTTATGTTACAAATTTATTACATTTGATTTTAAATATATATTGAAAAAAATTATCTATATTGATAGAATATAAATAATTAAATAGGTGAATTGGAATTTCACGAAGTGCAAAGTGTGAGGTGAGAAGTGTGAAAAATAGAGAAAAGCCTACGAAGCCCTAGCTCTATAAATCCCACCTCTAACCTCCCACATCACACCTCAATTAAACAAATTCTAATCTGTAAAATTAGGAGGAATCCAAAATGAAAAAATGTTTATTACTAGGTAATGGTGGAAGAGAAGCTGTGCTAGCAGAATATATTAGCAAAGGCTATAGTTTGTATACAGTATGTCCCTATGAAAATCCAAGTATTATAGAAATGGTAAATAAATCAGGAGGCAAATATATTGTAGCAGATCCATTTAACAAAGAGATAGTTTCAGAATTTATAAAAGAAAATAATATTGAAGTATGTTTAATAAGTAGTGATAATTTATTACAAGACGGATTAATAGATGTTGCAAGAGAACTAGGATTAAAAACATTTGGACCAACATCAAAAGGGGCTAAAATAGAATGGAGCAAAACTTACGCATTGAACATAGTAGAAAAATTAGCTCCAGAAATGATAATAAAAAACTATAATATAACAAGCATAGAAGAATTAAAAAATATAATAGATACATATAATGATGACAGTTTTGTTGTAAAACCGGAAGGACTCACAGGTGGAAAAGGTGTAAAAGTTGGTGGAATACATTTTAGAGGGAAGGACGAAGGCTTTGAGTATGCAAAAAGCTGTTTAGAAATAAGTGGAAATGTAATTATTCAAGACAAAATAGAAGGAAGAGAATTTACGGTAATGGCACTAACAGATGGAGAAAATATTGTAGTTACTCCAACAACATTTGACTATCCATATAGATTTAATGAAGATAAGGGACCAGGAACAGGTGGAATGGGTTGCTTGAGTTTTAAAAATGGAATGTTACCATTTTTGGAGCAAAAAGACATAGACGAATGTAGCAATTTAATAAAAGAAACCTTAAAATATATAAATAAAGATAATTTAGAATTTAATGGAGTTATATATGGTGGATTCTTTAAAACAAAAAATGGAATTAAATTTATAGAATTCAATTCTAGATTTGGGGATCCAGAGGCACTAAATGTTTTAAACTCATTGGAAACTCCATTTACAGAAGTAATGAAAAATATATTTAATAAAACATTAAGTACAGAAAACTGCAAATTCAAAAAAGAATGTACATTTACAATATATATAGTTACAAAAGAATATGCAGTAGAAAGCAGAAAAGAGCCTTTAATATTTACAATAAACACAGAAGCGATAAAAAAACAAGGCGTGAAAATATATTTTGCAAATACAAAACATTTGGAGAATAGTAAATATTCATCAGTAAGTAATTCTAGATTATTCGGATTAACTACATCAGCAAAAACTTTACAAGAAGCAAAAGAAAAAGTATATAATGCAATAAAAGGAAACATAGATGAGAAATTAGATTATAGAACAGATATAGGAAATATATATGAACATTAATAAAAAGAGGCTAAAGAGCCTCTTTCTTAATCCCAATCTGTTTTTTGCTTTGTTTGAATATTATCAGACATTATTTTAGAACTTGACAATACATAATTATCTACATGTTCATCTATTTTTTCTATTGCTTCAGCTTGTTTTGACTTATAGTTAATTACAGAAAAAAGAAGTGGAGAAATAGTAATAATCTGTGATTGATGTAATTGAGTTGATTCAGAATCTTCCGTAAGCTCTAAATCTTCTACTACTGTTTTTTCCTGTTCTTTAAAGGATTCCGATGGTGAAATATCTATTTCAGATGATTTTTCAACAGTTTTTTCTGGAGAATCCGGCAATTCCTCTTTTTTAGGTTTTTCTTCAATACTTGGAGTAGTTGAGTTATCATCTATCGGCATAGTTTGTTTTTGGTTATCAGGCAATTTTTCTGATAATTCTTCTTCTATTACTTTTGCTTGAATAATAGGTTTTCCTTCAGCCACTTTTTCTTCTGTAGGTTCATTTGCTGTTATAGACTTTTCTTCAATTATTTTTTCTTCTATATGCTCATTTACTGTTGCAGAAGTCTCTTTAGGTATTTCTTTTTCTATTGCTAGTTCATCAACATTTTTAGATGATTCATTAGTAATATCTTTTTCAACTACAGTTTCGATTTTGTCAGATAAGTCTGACATAACAGGAACATCATAAGATGAAATCTCTGGTTTAGCAGATAAATCTTCTTGCAATTTTTTTTCAGGTTCAGTATCTTCTTCTTGCGTTTCTTCAATTTCACTAGTTGAAGTTCCTTTAACATCAGTATCTGGAATGTTTTGTTTTTTTAATTCTGGCAAATCAAATTCTTGCTCTGCATCAGAGTTAGATAGTTTTATTTCTATACCATTTCTTAAGTTTTCTTGAGAAATCTCATTTAGTGAAGAACTTGCATGTTTTGCTTCTTCAGATTTAGTATATACTGTGTTTATACAAGAGTTAAAAAAGTTATTTGAAATTGTTTTATCAGGTGGCAACAATAAATTAAAATAACTAATTATTGCATATTTTTTTATATCATCTATTTCGTCAAATTCTTCATATGAAAGAGACTTATTGTTTACATTCAAATTAGGAGTTTTCAATTTGTTTAAATAAGTTGGAGAATAGTCCAAATATGTAGCACTTAAAATAAGCTCTTTGTACTTATCATTAAATTTTATAGAGCTGTTCTTATATACCCATTTAAACATTTCATTTATATTATTACGTTTAGCAGAAATGGATAAAAGTTTAGAATAAGCAGCAGCCTGTTTATCTAAATCAGAATATATACTAGTTGGTTGTTCTAAATGTTGATCAGAATCTTCTTTAATTTCAGGTATATGAGTATCAGCAACCTCTTTTTTTTCTACTTCATTTTCTCTAGAAATGGAATGTAAGTACTCATCAGAAGAATATCTCTTTACTTCTGATTGATTCCTTATAAAATCATCTAATTCAAATTTACTATGTATAGAATATTTCTTTTCCCATTGTTCACGCTCTTTTGAAAAATCATCAAATGTACCAGTGTGTTTTGTAATATCAACAAGATCCTTAAAAGCCATTTCTTGATCAAAGGCATTTTCTTTTAGATTCTTTCTACTAGTCATGCGTTCATATTTTGACTGATACATTTTAAGAAACTTATCTTTTGGATATTTTTGTTTCCATGCATCAACCTTTTTTTCTAGAGTTTTCAAATCATCAGTATCCCTAATTATTACATATAGTTCTCTTAAAGCCTTACTTTGATTTTCTATTCGTTTATTTTCTCTAAATTTAATTTGTGATTGAATGTATTGGGTAACAGAAGAATAATATTCATTAAGTAAATATTCAATCCTTTTTTTAAATTCAGGACTAGGATTGTCCAATAACTTTTTGTATTTATTTTTCCATGAAGCAATTCTAAAATCTAAAAGTTCAATATCTTGAAGTTGCATAGCTTCTGCAATAATTTGGCAAAGCTCAAAATATGCTTCATCTTCTAATTTTTTTAATTCTTCTTTTTCAGCCTTTGCATTACCCATACAATGCCCTCCTAAAACTTATTCCAACAATAATTATATCAAGATTTGCAAGAAAAGTAAAGGAGAGGTAATTTGGAATTTGTTTAATTGAGGTGAGAGGTGTGATGTCGGAGGTGGGATTTGTAGGGCAAGGCTTCGTAGGCTTTTCCCTATTTTTCACACCTCGTACCTCAAACCTCGCACTTCGTGAAATTACAATTTTTATAACTTATTATTTAAAAAATATATAATCTATGATAGAATAACAAAGTAAAATATAAATTAAGGGGATAATTATGGTAAAAAGAAATGAAACAAGAAAAATATTTGTAGGAGATGTACAAATAGGTGGACAAGATAAAGTTGTAATTCAATCAATGACAAACACAAAAACAAAAGATGTTAAATCAACAGTAGAACAAATTTTAAAATTAGAAGAGGCTGGTTGTGAGATTATAAGAGTTGCATGTTTAGATGAAGAAGATGCAAAGGCAATAAAAGAAATAAAAAATAAAATACATATACCAATTGTTTCTGATATACATTTTGATTATAGAATAGCACTAGAAGCAGCAAAAGCAGGTGTAGATAAAATAAGAATAAATCCAGGAAATATTGGAAGTGTAGAAAGAGTAAAAGCTGTAGTAGATGCCTGTAAAGAAAGAAAAATTCCAATTAGGATAGGTGTAAACAGCGGATCTCTTCCAAAAGACATTTTACAAAGAGATGGAGAACCAACAGCAAAAGGAATGGTAGAAGCAGGCTTAAGACATATAAAAATATTAGAAGATTTAGATTTTTTTGATATAGCATTATCATTAAAAGCATCATCATTAGATTTATGTATAGAAAGTTATAAAGAAGCTGCAAACACAATAAATTATCCATTACATTTAGGAGTAACACATGCAGGAACAGAATTTAGTGGAACAGTAAGTTCAAGTATAGGACTTGGAATATTATTAAGAGAAGGTATAGGAAATACAATGAGGGTATCACTTTCAGCTGATCCTATTAAAGAAATAAAAGTTGCAAAAGAAATACTAAAAGACTGTAACTTATACAAAAATGCTCCAACGCTTATTGCATGCCCAACATGTGGAAGAATTCAATATGATTTAATACCAATAGCAAATGAAATAGAGGAATTTTTACAAACTATAAAAGCTCCTATTACAGTAGCTGTAATGGGTTGTGGAGTAAATGGACCAAATGAAGCAAGACATGCGGATATAGGAATTGCTGGAGGAATTAAAGAAGGACTTTTATTTAAAAAAGGTGAAATAATTAGAAAAGTAAAACAAGAAGATATAGTAAGAGTACTAAAAGAAGAAATTTTAAAAATGATATAAACAGGTGAAAAAAATGGGAGATATAAATGTTTACACAGGACCAATGAAATGTGGTAAAACTCAAAAAATACTAGATGAAGCTAAAAGGCAACAAATTGCAGGAAAAAATGTAAAAATATTTAAGCCAACTATAGATGATAGATTTTCAGAACAAAGCGTTATTAGCAGAAACGGATATAAACAAAATGCAATTAATATTAATAGTATAGACGAGATAAAAAATTATGATGCAGATGTATATGTAATTGATGAATTTCAATTTTTAAAAGGAGATTTAGGTGAACTATATAAACTTACTAAAAAAGGAAAAAAATTCTTTATAGCAGGACTAAACCTAACATCAGAAAGGAAAACGTTTGGAGCAATGGGAGACTTATTATGTATGTCTGATAATGTTCAAATGTTAACATCTGTATGTGAGAATTGCAGAAGTGAAGAGGCTATTTTTACATATTTTAAGGGAAAACAAAAAAATGGAGATATATTAGTGGGAGACGAAGGATTATATATTCCTGTATGTAGAAAATGCTATGAAAAACTAATAAATGAAAATAATTAAAAGGTGAAATATATGGAGATAATTGTTGGCAAAACAGCAGGTTTTTGTTATGGAGTTAAAAATGCTGTTGACAAAACAAAAGAAACGGTACAAAAGCAAAACGAAACATATTGTCTAGGAGAACTAGTGCACAACAAACAAGTCACACAAGATTTAGAAAGACATGGTTTAGTAATTATAAATAATATAGAAAATGCTAAAAAAAATGTAATAATAAGATCACATGGTGTGCCAAAAGAAGTATGTGAAAAAGCAAAAGAACTAAAATTAGAAGTAATTGATTTAACATGCCCAAATGTATTAAAAATACACAATATTGTAAAAGAGTATTCTTCAAAAGGATATTACATTTTTATAATAGGGCAAAAAGACCACGCAGAAACAATAGGAACTGTAAGCCATTGCAAACAAAATTCAACTATAATAGAAAGCGAAAAAGATATAAATCAAGCAATAAAAGAGTTTAAAGAAACTAATTTAAAAAAATTATTAATAGTTTCTCAAACTACATTTAGTGTAGAAAAATTTGAGGCAATTGTAAAAAATATAGAAGAAAGTATAAATAAAGATATAGAATTAAAAGTAAAAAATACAATATGTAATGCTACAAGTGTTAGACAAAAAGAAACCCAAGAAATTGCTAAACAAGTTGATTTAATGATTATAATAGGAGGAAAACATAGTTCAAACACAAATAAATTATATCAAATTGCAAAAAAAGAATGTAATAAATGCTTATTAATAGAAACTGCAGAAGAATTAGATAAGGATTATATAATAAAAAGTGAAAAAATTGGAATTATGGCGGGGGCTTCAACTCCTAAAGAAAGTATAGAAAGTACAGTTGAAAAGATTAAAAAAATGTGTTAGAATTATAATGGATTAATTTCAAAGAAGGGAATGCAAGCATGAATCAAATTCTTGTATCAGAAAAATTATATGTAACTCCAGATATGAAAAAAAAGAAAAAAGTATTTAGGTTTGAATTTTTTCTATCTGTTTTTTTGCTATGCGCATTATCTTCTTATGCTATATATGCAGAATATGATAGAAATAAAAGTGAAGAAGTTTCAAAAGAAATATTACAAGAAATATCATTTCAAGACTCAAAAAAAGTTATAGATGAAGAAGTAATTGTTGTAAGATTAAATGCTATTCCAGAAGAAAAAAATGCAACATCGACACAAGTAGTTCAAATAGAACAACAGATAAATGTTCCAGAGGAACAAAAATTAACTGCAAGCGATGGTACAGTTTATTATACAATTGGAGTAATAAACATTCCATCAATAAATGTTAATTACCCAATACTTTCAACATACACAGATGAATTACTAAAAATAGCTCCATGTAAATTTCATGGACCAAATCCAAATGAAGTAGGAAATCTTTGCATAGCAGGACATAACTATAAAAATTCAAAATTCTTTAGTAAAGTACCTACACTAGAATTAGGAGACAAAATAGAAATAACAGATTTAAGTGGTAGAATGTTAACATATACAATTTATGATAAATTCATAGTAAATCCAGATGAGTTGGAATGTACAAGTCAGTTAACAAATGGAAAAAAGGAAATAACATTAATAACATGTACAAATGATAATAAACAAAGACATATAATAAAAGCAAGAGCAATGTAACATAAAATAAAGGGCGACTATGTCGCCCTTTATTTGCTCTATATAAATTTATATATTGTAGTTGTATTATAAGTATTCCCTGCTTTTAAAACAGGTGAACCAAAACTAGGTTGATTCATTGAATCTGGTAAGAAACCAGTTTCCAAACAAATACCACAGCGATTTTTGTAACTGCAATTTTCTTTACCAAGTATCTTATTATTTTCTATAAAGTTTCCAGAATAGAACTGAACACCAACACTATCGGTATAAACCTCCATAGTTCTACCACTTTGCTTATCAGATAGAACAGCAATTTTCTCAATACCAGGATTTGATTTATTAACAACAAAACTATGATCATATCCACCGGTATACTCAAATTGTTTAAAATTGTCATTTATTCTAAGCCCTATTTTTGTAGGCTTTCTAAAATCCATAGGAGTGTTTTCAACATCTTTTAATAAACCTGTAGGAATAAGCTCATCATCAACTTCTACATATTTGTCTGCATTTATATACAGTTCTTGGTTTATAGCGGTTCCACTATTATGACCAGATAAGTTAAAATAGCTATGGTTTGTCATGTTTGCAATAGTATCTTTACTAGAAACACCAGTATATTCTATTTTTAAATTATTGTCATTATCTAAACTATAAGTAACTGATATATTAAATTCTCCAGGAAATCCTTGATCCATATCTGGACTTAATAAAGTAAAAGAAACCGAGTTGTTTTCCTCATTTATAGAATAATCCCAAAGTCTATTATTATATGGTCTAAAGCCACTATGCAGGTCATTTTTTCCTCTCTCGTTTTTGTCTAAATTATAAGTTACACCATTTAGTATAAAATTTGCATTTTTAATTCTATTACTATTTCTTCCAACAGTTGAACCGAAATAACAAACATCATTATTAAAATATTTTTCTAAAGTGTCAAAACCAAGTACAACATCATCAATTTTTCCATTTTTATCTGGAACTAATAAAGAAACAAGCACAGCACCAAAGTTAGTAATCTTTGCAGTAAGTCCATTAGAATTACTTATTGTAAAAAGTCTAACAGTATTCCCATCCAAATCTCTTCCAAAACTAGACATTTCAATACCCATAAAACCCCTCCTATTAATAATACAAAATAAGTATATTATATAAACAAACAAAAATCAACAAAAATTAAATGGGTGTGCCAAAAGAGACAGACTGACGGGGAATTTTGGCACAAAAAATAAAAAATTTCATAAAATATAAAGAAATATATTTTATGGAGGTTTAATTTTTATGGCAAGAATAATAGTATTTAATAATGATACAAATAGAATGGAAAATTATTATAGAAATG
>CAKPKG010000007.1 GCA_934167165.1 uncultured Clostridia bacterium | reverse complement strand
TTTGCAAGATATTTTTAAAATTAATAAAATTTAACTTTGCACAAAATTATTTAAATTTAATTTAATAAATTTTTATATTAAATTCATATATTTTAATTCTTATGATTTTGTTTTATAAATATTTTATATAGAATTTTTTTACATCATAGAATTATAGGGATAATTTTTTTATAATATTTAAAATCTTTAATTTAATTTTATAGACTAGCCCTCTCTCCTACTCTGCTTATTTTTCAGTATATTAAAATATTAAAAAAGAGCTAATTTCTTAGACCGATGTCAACATCTCGTTTGTATAAACTAAATTTGTAATTCCTTGAGTTATCTAAAATTCAAGTGTATTTTTATTTTTTTAATATGATATAATAAATTAAAGATAAAAAATTAGTAAATTTATAAAACCTGGACTTAAAAAGATTGCTTTTATTAAATTTTCCGATAAAATTGAAGTTACAGCATTTAAAAATCCTGATAATAGTGTTATTATAGTATTGTTAAATAGAAATAATTTTAAAAGTAAATAAAAAGATATTCCATGATAATTTAGATGCTCATGCAGTTGTAACTTTCCAAATTTCAAATAATTAAAACTTACAAAGGAGGCAAATAATGATAGATAGAGAAATAAATCCAGACTTTTTAAATTCGTTTTTGGACTACAATATTACAATACTTAACAAATCACCTAATAGCATAAAGGAATATAATTACGACCTTATGAATTTCCTAAAATATATAAAAATCCATTTTAAATTAACTACTGAAAAAGACTGGACTAAAATTACTATAAATGACATAAGCCTTGATACAATAAAAAGAATAAAACTAGAAAATATACATAGCTATATTTCATATATGGCAACAGAACTTAAAAGCAGTCCTGCAACTCGTGCTAGAAAAATTTCTTCTATAAGAATTTTCTTTAACTATTTATGCAATAAAGCAAAACTAATAGATACAAATCCTGCACAAAATCTAGAAACTCCTAAACTTGGTAAAAGAATACCAAAATATTTGTCTTTAGATGAAAGTAAAAAGTTATTAGAAGTAACTAATGATACTGAAGTAAGAAACAATGAAAGAGACTATGCGATTATTACATTATTCTTAAATTGTGGAATGCGTTTATCGGAATTAGTAAGTATTGACATACCAGATATTAATTTTAGTGATTGCAAACTAAATGTTGTTGGAAAAGGAAATAAAGAAAGAACTATTTATTTAAATAATGCTTGTATGGATGCTATTAATAAATATTTAAATTCTAGGCCCAAAGAAGGAATTAAATACAATTCAAAAAATGCTTTGTTTTTAAGTGAAAGACGTGAAAGAATTAGTAACAGAACTGTTCAAACAATTGTAAAAAAAGAATTATTAAAAGCAGGATTAGATATTAACAAGTATTCTACACATAAATTAAGACATACAGCAGCTACCCTAATGTATCAATATGGTAATGTAGATATACGTGCATTACAAGAACTTTTAGGACATGAAAGCATTTCTACAACAGAAATATATACTCATGTAGATAGTAGTCAAGTTCGAAGTGCTGTAGAAAATAATCCTCTTGCAAATTTTAAGGAGTAAAGTATTTTCTTTACTCCTTTCCTACATCCCCCTTATATCATAGGAACTAATAATTCCTGATCTATTTTTAAATTTGATTTTTCTATATTATTTATTTGAGCAATATCATTCATAATGTATCTTATATCTTTTCCTTTATAATATCCATTTGATTCTTGATTGCTTTTTGCAATATTCCAAAGAGTATCTCCTTTAGATACACATATCGTTTTATATTGTCTTTCTCCTCTTGAATATGCAGATTTAGAAATCACTAGTGATAATCCTATAATAATTATTAATATTATAAAAATGCTTCTTAAAAATTTTTTTATATTTACTATTTTCATATTAACTCTCCCACTCCTATACGTTAGCACGAACACTTATTCGTAAACTGTATTCATATTATAAACATATGTTCGTGTATTGTCAAGAGTTTTTTTAAAAAATAATTAAATTTTATTTAATTTTTCCAATTCAACAAGAAAAGTGGTTTTGCCACACTTTTCTTCTTGCCGATTTGAGTTTCCGAATGAAATGGGAAAATCTCAAAGGCAATAGCGATTATAGTATTTATTGTATACTAGGAAATGAGAAATTTCCTAGTATACAAAAAAGCCAGCAAATTTTTGCTAGCTTTCTTGCGCCCTACATTATATTTTTTTGGGATAACACCAAATGCAGCACATGTCGCAAACGCAAATAAGTTTTAACCGTTTGGAAGAACGACTGTACCTTAACGCATAACGCATTTTTGTACCGCAATACGGGCAAATTTTTTTCATACTAAGTCCTCCTTTATTGTAATACTATAAATATAACATAATTTGTATAAAAATTCAAATCCTTCCGTGCACTTGGTAAAATTCCAATTTATCTGTATTGCTTTAATTTAGACCTTGTGATAAAATATAAAATATGTTTATAAAAAAAGGAGATTTATTATGAAAAACAAAGAAACTATAGTTATTTTAGACTTTTATAGTCAATTTAATCAATTAATAGCAAGACGTGTTAGAGAGTGTAATGTTTATTCAGAAGTATTACCTTATGATACTCCAATTGAAAAAATAAAGGAAATCAACCCTAAAGGTATAATCTTTACTGGTGGTCCTGCTAGCGTTTATGAAGAAGACTCACCTGCATGTGATAAAGAAATATTTAATCTTGGTATTCCAATTTTGGGAATTTGCTATGGAATGCAATTTATGAGCAATAGTTTAGGTGGAAAAGTTGAAAGAGGAACTAAAAAAGAATATGGAGAAATTGAAGTTAATTTGGACAACTCTTCCCCACTTTTTGAAGGTTTTGACAGCAAAAATGTTTGCTTAATGAGTCATACAGATTTAGTAAAAGAAGTACCTACAGGATTTAAAGTTATTGCTACTACTGATAATTGCCCTACTGCAGCAATTGAAAATAAAGAATTAAATTTTTATGGAATTCAATTTCATGCTGAAGTAAATAATACTGTAAATGGTGTAAAAATAATTAGAAATTTCTTATATAATATTTGTAAATGCTCTGGAGATTGGGTAATGTCTTCTTTTGTAGAAGAATCTATTAAATCTTTAAGAGAAAAAATTGGAGATAAAAAAGTATTACTTGCTTTGTCTGGTGGAGTTGACTCTTCTGTTGCAGCAGTTTTACTACATAAAGCTATTGGAAAGCAACTTACATGTATATTTGTTGATCATGGTCTACTTCGTAAAAATGAAGGTGATGAAGTTGAACAAATATTTAGAAATCAATTTGATATAAATCTTATTAGAGTAAATGCTGAAGAAAGATTCTTATCTAAACTTGCTGGAGTTTCTGAACCTGAAAAGAAAAGAAAAATAATAGGTGAAGAATTTATAAGAGTATTTGAAGAAGAAGCTAAGAAAATTGGCAAAGTAGACTTTTTAGTTCAAGGTACTATCTACCCTGATGTTATAGAAAGTGGTAAAGGAAAAGCTGCTGTTATAAAAAGTCACCACAATGTTGGTGGACTTCCAGACTATGTAGATTTTAAAGAAATTATAGAACCATTAAGAGACTTGTTTAAGGATGAGGTTAGAAAAACTGGATTGGAGCTTGGAATACCAGAAAAATTAGTATTTAGACAACCTTTTCCTGGCCCTGGACTTGCAATTAGAATTATTGGAGACATAACAAAGGAAAAACTAGAAATCTTAAAAGATGCAGATTATATATTTAGAGAAGAAGTTGCAAATGCCGGATTAGATAAAGAATTAAACCAATACTTTGCAGTTTTAACAAATTTAAAATCTGTTGGAGTTATGGGAGATTATAGGACATATGATTATACTCTAGCTTTAAGAAGTGTTTGCACAACAGACTTTATGACAGCTACATGGAGTAGAATTCCATATGATGTATTAGAAAAAGTATCTTCTAGAATTGTAAATGAAGTAAAACATATAAACAGAGTTGTATATGATATAACATCTAAACCACCTGCAACAATTGAATGGGAATAAAAAACAAGCAAGAAGTTATAAAAGCTTCTTGCTTGTTTTTTTAATATTTTTAATATTATGATTTATAAGAATGATCTATTTCTTTTAGTGTTACATCATGTGCTCCACCTTCTGAAATACTTACTTCTGAAACCATTGTTAGTCTTGCATTTTCATGCAATTCTGGAATTGTTGTTGCTCCGCAGTTACACATTGTTGATTTTATTTTTGCAACTGTTATTTCTAGATTATCTTTTAAAGAACCTGCATAAGGTATATATGAATCAACACCTTCTTCAAAAGCAAGTTTATTTTTGGCTTCTCCTCCTAAGTCATATCTTTGCCAATTTCTTGCTCTGTTTGAACCTTCTCCCCAATACTCTTTAACATAGTTGTTTCCTACTTTTACAACTCTTGTTGGGCTTTCATCAAATCTTGCGAAATATCTTCCCATCATTACATAATCTGCTCCCATTGCTAAAGCAAGAGTTATATGATGGTCATATACTATTCCACCATCTGAACATACTGGAATATATACACCTGTTTCTTCAAAATATTTGTTTCTTTCATCTACAACTTCCATTAAGGCACTTGCTTGTCCACGACCAATTCCTTTTGTTTCACGAGTTATACAAATTGATCCTCCACCTACTCCAACTTTTATAAAATCAGCACCGGCATCTGCCAAATATCTAAATCCTTCTCTATCTACAACATTTCCTGCACCTATTTTTAGGTTATCTCCATATTTTTCTCTTACAAAATCTATTGTGTTTTTTTGCCATACTGAATATCCGTCCGAAGAATCCATACAAATTATATCAACACCAGCTTCTACTAGTGCAGGTATTCTTTCTTCATAATCTCTAGTATTTATACCTGCTCCAACAATGTATCTTTTATTTTCATCTAATAAAGAGTTTGGATTATTTTTTCTGTCTTCATAATCTTTTCTAAATACTAAATATTTTAGATTTCCTTCTTCTGTTAGTATTGGTAAACAATTTATTTTTTTATCCCATATTATATCGTTTGCTTCTGATAATGTTATTCCTTTTTTAGCCCATATAACATCTTCTTTTTTTGTCATAAAATTGTCTATTGGTTCATTTTGATTATCTCTTGATAATCTATAATCTTTATTTGTTACAATTCCTAGGAATTTTCCAGAGGCTGTTCCATCATCTGTTATAATAACAGTTGAATGTCCAGTTTTTTCAACTAATTCTAAAACTTCTTTTAAAGTAGTTCCTGATTTTACGTTTGAATCACTAATTACAAAACCTGCTTTATGTTTTTTTACATGATAAACCATTTTTGCTTGTGATTCTATTGATTGAGAACCATATATAAAAGCAAGTCCTCCTTCACGTGCTAGTGCAATACCCATTTTTTCTCCTGATACTGATTGCATTATTGCAGAAACCATAGGTACGTTTGCATAGAATTTAGCTTGCTCTCCTTTTTTAAATTTTACAAGAGGTGTACGTAAAGATACATTTGCTGGTATACATCTCTCATCTGTTAAATTTGGTAATAATAAAAATTCATTAAAAGTTCTTGATATGTCTGGTAATATTTTTGCCATATTTTTTCCTCCTCCAATTCTAATTAATATTTAAATTCTCAATATTATATAATAAAAAGAGACTAAGTTCAATACTTAATCTCTAATATTTTAATTTTATGCTCTTGGATGAGCGTGTTTATACACATTTTTTAAGCTTTCATCTTGGAATTGCATATATACTTGTGTAGATGATATATCCGAATGTCCAAGCATTGTTTGAATAGCTTTTAAATCTGCTCCATTTTGTAAAAGATGTGTTGCAAAAGAATGTCTTAAAACATGTGGTGTAATATCTTTTGTTATGTGAGCTTGTTCTTTATAGAATTTTACTATTTTCCAAAAACCTTGTCTTGTTAATCTTTTACCATTAACATTAACAAATAAAGCCTTTTCATCATCAGATTTTATCATTATTGGTCTTGAGCTTTCCATATATTCTTTTAGAGCTTTTAATGATAAAGAACCTAATGGAATATTTCTTTGTTTGTTTCCATTTTTGCATGTTACATAACCATTTACTAGATTAACATCTTCTACATTTAGAGATATTATTTCTGTAACTCTCATTCCTGTAGCATACGCAAACTCTAGCATTGCTTTGTCTCTAATTCCTTTTAAATCAACATTTTTTGGTTGATCTAGTAATAAAGATACTTCTTGTGAAGTTAAAATGCTTGGTACTCTTTTTTCTATTTTAGGAGATTGTATACCTTCTGTTGGGTCATTTTTAACCTTTTTATTCTTTAAAGAATATTGGTAAAACAATCTTATTGAAGCTAAATTTCTTGATATTGTAGAAGATTTTTTGTTCATATCATGTAAATAGTTTAAATAATCTTTTATATCATCTTGTTTAACTTTTGCGTAGTTTATATTATTTTCTTCAACATATTTTTCATATTGTAAAATATCTCTTCTATATGATTGTAATGTATTTTCTGACAATTTTTTGTCATCTTTTATAAATTCTAAAAAACTTTCAATTTGTTTCTCCATAATCTAGCTCCTTTTTATTAATCTATTATTATATTATTTTTTATGAATATTTATTATGTATATATTTATATCAAATTAATGAAAAAAAGTAAATAGATTTTATAAATATTTTACAATATTAATTAATATATTTTTGGACACAAAAACCTCTATAAATGAAGATATTATCATAAAAACTAGTATAAATGCGCAAAACACAGTATGCCTTAGCACTTCTAATTTTATATTTTCTTTTCTTCTATCTTTCATAATTGAATTATGTAATCTCATTCCACTTACCGAAAGTGCTATAATACATGGAATGAATATTATGTATTGAAGAAAAATAGTTGATAGAATAAACAATATTCCCTTCCATAATCCAAATGTTGCTATCATAGAAGAAATGGTATATCCCAAACAAAAACCTCTAAAAGCAACTATTAAATATACAATTGATATTCCTATAACAGTTGAACCCATAAACCACAATATAGTAGCTAGTACAACATTTTTCTTTATTGAATCTTTAAGTAACACAAAATCATTTATTTCATTATTCTCTTTTAAAGAAGATACAAATGAAGTTATATAATTGGTTATTTCTAATCCTTGATTTTCAGAGACATTATTTATAAAAATAACACCTATTACAATACCAATTAGAAATATTACTGTAAAAACTATATATTCCCTTAAATTATTCTCTATATGAGAAAAAACTATTTCTTTTATCTTTGAATTGTTACTTTTAAATCTATATCTTCTTCTGTTCATTATTTACCTCCGATTTTCTTATACATAATGTGTATTCGGAAGAATAAAAAAAAGAACAATATATGTTCTTGTAAAGTAAAATATTTGTTTAATTGAGGTGAGAAGTGGGATGTGTGATTTGTAGGGTCAAGTCTTCGCAGGCCTTTCCCTATTCTTCACACTTCTCATCTCACACTTCACACTTCACACTTCGCAAAAATCCAATTTATTGAAATAGTGTTATGTCTTCTATATTTGCTGCAAAATATGGCATATCTTTGCCGTTTTCTTTTAAAAACATTGTAAATTCATCATTTAAATAAAAATATCTTTTTTCAACTTTTTCAGTAGGTAGAGCTAGAGAAAAATTCTCCGTTATTATCGCCGCTTCGCTTTTTATTTTTCCCCCAGACTTATCCATTTCCAACTCTATTGTTTGAATTGCTTGTTCTATTTTACATTTATCTCCATCTTTAGCCAAAAATTCTTTATCACATAGTTCATTAAATTCTTTTTTAGTATTAAATTTTATGTTTGGAACTTTTAAAAAGTCATTTTCTGTAAATTCTTTATTTCCTGTATATGCTTTTGATTTTTCTATTATATTGTTATATATTGTTGCGAAGTTTCCTCCTTCTGCTCCTCTAGATAATATTATTTGTTCTCCTTCTTTTGTATTTAATATAACTGCAAAATCACTTTCAGAATTATAATATAATATATCTACTTGATTATATAATTTTGAATCTGATTCTGCATTTATCCCAAAATACTTTATATCTTTATACTTTGTTCCAAATGTTCCATTATCCAATTCATCAAATTTATTTTTAAAATTAAACTCTTTTTTTAGCATTACATAAAATAGATATTTTTTATAATCTTCTGAATATCCGAGAAGCATCTTTAGGAGCTCCTGACCAATTGATGCTATCTAATATATCACTTTTTTCATTAAATTTCTTTTTTATTCCTTTTTCTATTTTTTCTTTTAAATCTAAGGTCAATAAATCATATACTTTATAATAATCTTTTTCGGAAAGTTGGTCTTCTTTAAAAGTTTGTTTGTTTAAGTTTTCTACTATTTTTTCTTGTGGTGTAAACACAACATCTTGTTTTACTACATTATTAACCATATCATTCCAGACTAATTGGAATGTTCCGCACCATACACTGTTTGTTGTTATCTCATCTTCTAATGTTGCTACTGTTTTTATATTTTCTGAATACTTTTTCTCTTCAGAATTTTTATTTACATTTTCTATTGGAGTTAAAGGTCTCTTATTATTATTGTTTTTAAATAAATTAACATATAATATAACTAAAATAGCCAATAACGCAATTACTACAATTATTGCAATTATTGCTTTTTTATTACTTACTTCTTTTTTCATTTATACATTCCCCCTTTATATTTTTAGTAATTTTCTATTAATTTTAACAAGCTTTAACTTGTCCGTAAACTCCACCTCCTCCTGCTTGGATTGTCATTTTTCCTTCTCTTGCAAAAACTATATTCCTTGCTATTTTTTCTCCTACCACTGCTTCTAAATCATCTTTGCTTAATTTATGCAATATATTCATTTCTGTTCCAAAGTTATCTAGCAATTTGTCTATTGTTTTATTGCCTAGTCCCGGAATAAATGTAAGCGGTATTTGATATACATATTCTGGCCTATTTTCTGGGCTTTTTGTTTCTTTTTTATCTTTTATTATTTCTATTCTGTCATACACTCCCATTGTTATATTTCTGCTATCACATGTATCACATACTGTTACAGGTGCATCTCCTGGTATATTCTTACCACAAACTTCACAATATGTTCTATGATACTTGCCAAGTTTTGGATCTAATCCATAATTAGTTAGTATCTTTCTTCCATCCTCATTCTTTAAGGCTTTTAATAATTCTTTAAAGCTTATATCTCCTACTAACATTTTATTATATTCTCTTGCAATTTTTGGTAGCGAATGCGCGTCAGAATTAGTTACAAACGTTTTTGATTCTAATTCCGAAATAGTATCTGCTAAAAATGTATCAGAGCTTAAACCTAATTCTATGGCTGGTATTTTAGAATATTTTTCTTTAAAAATTTTCTCTAATCTATCTGTGCAATTTCCGTAAAAGCTTTTATGTGGTGTAAAACAATGTGCTGGTACTAGTATTCCATTATATTTTTCTACTATATCAATTAACTCATATGCAGAAATATCTGCTCTTTGCGAACTTAATGTAATATTTTTTATATGTGTACTCATTTCTTTTGAAAAACCTTTTATATCTTCTAAATGTGGAAAATAGCATAAATTATGTGCGCTTCCACAATGTCCATTTAATCCTTTTTCTGAAGTTTCTATTTCACTTCCTAAAATTATACATACTTTATCTTTGTATATTATCCCACCATCTTTTATTTCATATGCTTCACCAGTTTTTAAAAAGTTTTCTATATCTTCTATTACATATGGTGATGCACAATCTATAATTCCTACTATATCTATTCCTTTTCTTTCTCTGCACTCTTTTGCAATGTTTGCAAAATTAAGGCTTCTTGCTGCCGTTATTTTTATTGGCTTATTACTTTCACTTCTTCCTATGTGTACATGTAAATCTGCAAAAACTTCATACATTTTTATCTTCTCCTATATACAAATTTTAGGTTGCAAAATGCAACCTAATTAATATTATTTTTATAGGTACATTTCTTTTTCTTCTGTACCATTATTTCTATTTTTTTCAATTTCTTCTCTGATTTCTTCTAAATATTTATCACAGTTAGCTAGCACTGTTCTCGTATATTCCTGGTCTGATAAGTTACCTGCTTTTTTACCCATAACAGAAAGAATGCTAAATTTATTAAAATCAATCATGCGTTTATCTCCTTTGCTATATTTATAAATTGTTTAAAGTCATTTAAATATACGTTATTACAATTTTTTAAATTTCTACTTTCCAATAATATAAGTGCTTCTTCAATTGGAAAAGCAACCCTTTCTGGTCTATCTAAAAGCATTCCTCCAAAGCTATCTGCCAACTCAATTATATCGCTTTCTTTTTTCCTTGGTAAACTATTACTATACCTATTTTGTTGCTCACAAATTGTACAAAAATCCTTTGAAAATCCTAGTTTTGATAAAAAATCTGCGCCATCTTTTGCATAACTTTTTATTCTTTCTAAATCCTGTGCATTATTTACTTTTTTGCATCCGCAAAGAAGCATTGCTGTAACTACTTTATTTTCATCTATATCTATATCCATAGATTCTATAAATAATTTTACAATTAAGGATTTAAATATTACAGAATTATCAAAAAATATGTTTGTTTTCTTTTTTAAATAATGCATTATTTCTATTTTTCTTCCATAATCTTTTTCTGCTAGTATATAATCTGCAAAAGTTTCCATACATTTGTCCTCCACAAATTTTTCTTATGTATATTCTACTTTCGCAGTCATTATATGCTATAAATGTTTACATTTCAACGTTTGTTGCCAAAATGTAATGCTTTTGTAACCATTCAGTAATAATTGTACTAAATTCTAGAAATTTCGCCTCTAGCCAGCTCATCACATCTATTGTTAAATTCATTATCACTATGACCCTTTACTTTTATAAAATTCACTTTATGGATTTTTGTTAGATTATATAGCTCTTGCCATAATTCTTTATTTTTAACTGGATCTTTGCTTGCAGTTTTCCAATTGTTTTTTATCCAATTATATATCCATCCATTATTGAAGCAATTAACAACATATGCACTATCACTATATAAATCTACTTCACATGGTTTTTTTAATAATTTTAAAGCTTCTAATACTGCAGTTATTTCCATTATATTATTAGTAGTATCAGGGTTACCACCACTAATTTCTTTTTTTACATCATTAAACATAAGAATAGCTCCCCAGCCACCAGGTCCTGGATTTCCGTGAACATGCACCATCTGTATATATTGTAATTTTGTCCATGTTTATTTTCCTTTCCAATTTGTCTTTTTTTCTATTTTATGATATTATATCAGCAAACAAATAAAATTTGCAATAATATAGGAGATATTATGAGTAAAATATTAGGAGTAATAGCTGAATATAATCCATTTCACAATGGTCACTTATTTCATTTAGAGAAGTCTAAAGAATTTGTTGACCCTGATTATACTGTGTGCATTATGAGTGGTAATTTTGTGCAACGTGGCGATACTTCTATAATTGACAAATGGTCTAAAACAGAAATGGCTTTAAAAATGAGTGTTGATTTAGTTGTTGAACTTCCTACTGTTTACAGTATATGTAGCGCAGAAAATTTCGCAGAAGGTGCTATTAAACTTTTAAGTGCTTTTGGTAATGACGTTACTCTTTCTTTTGGAAGTGAATGTGGCAATATCTCTATACTAAAACAAATTGCTAATATTTTGTATGATGAACCAAAGGAGTATTTAACAATACTACAACATGAATTATCTAAAGGAATTTCTTATCCAAAAGCTAGAGAAAACGCTTTAATGTTCTATTTAGGTGATGTTAGAAAATACGCAAATATATTATCATCTCCAAATAACATTCTAGGAATAGAATATTTAAAAGCTATGAAAAAGCTAAAATCAAATATAAGTGCTATAACAATTAAAAGAACAGGAACAGATTATAATAGCAATGAAATCAATGAAAATTTTGCTAGTGCAACTGCTATTAGAAATCTTATAAAATCAAATAAAAATATCTCTGAATATTTACCTAAATCTTCTTTAGATATTTTAAATCAAAATATTAAATATGGAAAAACAGTAACCAGTATAGCTAGTTTTGAAAAAGAAATAATTTATACTTTAAGAAAGATGACTTTAAGTGAAATAGAAAATTTACAAGATGTTAATGAAGGTTTAGAACACCTTATAAAAAATACTGCAGATTCTTGTAATAATTTAGAAGACTTAATTAATTCTATAAAGTCTAAACGCTACACTCGTTCAAGAATTCAAAGAATTTTATTATATGCACTATTAAATATTACTAAAAAAGATATAAAAGATTCTTATAAAATAAATCCATATATAAGAATTTTAGGTGTTAGTCATAGAGGAAAAATTTTACTTTCACAAATAAGTGATAATAAAAAATACCCTGTTATAACATCAGTAAAAAGATTTGTAGATACAAACAATAACAAGATTTTAAAAAACATGTTAGAAAAAGATATATTAGCTTCTAATATTTATACTTTAGGCTATGAATATGATTCAAAAGCTAATTTAGATTATACTAAAAAATTAATAATAAATTAAAAGAAGTTGCTTAGAATTGCAACCATACAAAAAATGAGGCATTGCCTCATTTTTTATTCTTCCCAGTTATGATATACATCCATTACATCATCTAAATCTTCAAGATTATCTATTAATCTTTGCATTCTTTCACTTGCTTTTTCATCTAATGCAATATATGTTGTAGGAATCATTTGAACTTCTGCTTCTACAAATTCTAAACCTTCTTTTTCTAGTGCTTCTCTTACAGCAGTAAAGTCAGATGGTTCTGTTGTAATCTCATAGCACTCCTCTTCTACATTAAAATCTTCTGCTCCATTATCTAATGCTAATAACATTAATTCATCTTCAGATAAATTTGTTTTTGTTTTGTCTATAACGATAACACCTTTTTTATTGAACATATATGAAACGCAACCACTTGTTCCTAAATTTCCACCAGCTTTATCAAATACATGTCTTACATCTGCTGCTGTTCTATTTTTGTTATCTGTTGAAGCATTTACTATTACTGCAACTCCGTTTGGTCCATATCCTTCATATACTATTTCTTCATAGTTTTCATTACTTGCTGAAGCTTTTTTTATTGCATTGTTTATTGTATCATTAGGCATATTAGCAGCTTTACACTTTGCTATAACAGCTTTTAATTTTGAATTTCCGGCAGGCTCTGGTCCACCTTCTTTTACTGCTATTAATAATTCTCTTCCTAATTTAGTAAATATTTTTCCTCTTGCAGCATCTGCTTTTCCTTTTTTAGCTGCTATGTTGTGCCATTTGCTATGTCCTGACATGCTTTTTCCCCCTCTTCTATCTTATTTTAATATATATTAGACAATTTAAATCGTCTTAAATTTTAAACTTTAAATATTTTATCACATAATTTTATATTTGCCAATAGGAGTAAATATATTTAATACTTGATTCTGTAACTTTTATAACAAAGCTTATAATTCAAATATATTCGCTTTTACAATAAGCTTTTGTATTCTATTTTTATCCTCCAATGGAATTTCCCACAAACTCCCTGCAATACTTCTTTTTATTTTATATTCCTTAGTAGGTTCTCCAATTAGTTTGTTTAGCTGTTTTTGTAGTGATACTTTATTTGTATATATTACAATTTTATTTTCACTGTATAAAACATTTATATTGGTTTCCACTTCTGTTTTAATTGCTTCTTTATATATTTTTTTCATAACAATCCTTTTACATAATATTTTTACTAGGACTATTTTATCACATTTTATTACTTGTTTGCAAATAAAACTGATTATTCTTAATTTGCTCTAAAATTGACATAATCTTCCTTGAATGTTATAATTAATATGTCAAATTTATTTTGAAAGGATTGATGTTAATGGAGTTTACCACTGACTATCAAAATGATTTCAACTTTATAAAGGAGGGTAATCCAATACCTGAAATCCGGCAAGGAGAATTACTGCTAGAAAGTACGAGTTTTTGCTTGTACTTTAGGGATAGTACTGATTTTTGTTTTGGCCTTTTCCTCTTTGAAAAAATTTCTCACTCTGATTTTAAATACAGAAGTGAGGTTTTCAAAGAACTTGATAAAATTTGTGTAGCAAACGGAAAAAGAAATTATAAAGTTTACTATACAAGAGAAATTCTTGACATAATCGAAACTAATCTCTTGTACAGCAGACTTCTCCACCCTTGATAAGAAAATGGCTCTGTTTACTTACAGAGTCATTTTCTTATTTTAATAATGTTATCCTGCTTTTATTTTTTATAATTATTTTTTCATCTTGCATTTTTTTTAACTGTTTCATCATAGCTGTTCTATCTATTACCAAATAATCAGCAAGTTCAGAAAACGAAATTGGAATTTCTATTGTTTTAGTATTGTTTTCAATAGATAAGTTTTCTAAATATGACAGTAATTTTTCCTTTATACTTTTGTTTGCTAATAATTCTGTTCTATAATTTATATCTGCAACTCTATGTAATATTAAGTCTGGCAAATTTTTTAAAAGAGATATGTGAAATGTACAGTCCTTATTACAGTTTTCTATAATATCATAAGGTAAAAACAAAACTTCACAATCTTTTTTTGCTACTACAAAAAGCTCTCTATCTGTGTGTAGTTTATAAAAAGCTTCTCCAAATATATCATTTTTTCTTAAATAATATATTATCCTTCGATTTCCTTCTTTATCATACCTGGCAAGATATGCTTCTCCTTTTAAAAGAATATGCATTTGATTTCTCTTTAGTAAATATGTAGTAATTATTTCGTTTTTCTTGAATTTTTTAACTTCTGTTAAAGCACATTTCCTTTTTAACTCTTCTATAAAGTGTTCAACATCAAATATTTTTTTCATAATTACTTACTCCTTACTTTTATTTTACTAATATTATCACAAAAGTGTGGTTAAAGCAACACTTTGCCAAAAAATGGAATGAATTATACTTATCTAAACCTTTGTAACTGTTTTGTAATATAAATGTAATAAAGTTTTTAAGCATTAAATACCAAGGTTTTACTCTTCTTCTTCCCTCTTTTTTTATTTTTTTAATTTTTTTGTGGCCGTTGCAACAGATTTTTTTATTTTTTATCTATAAAATATATTCAACCTAAAATAAATACAAAAGTTAAAGGAGGATTTTATTATGCAAGTAATAAAAAGAGACGGAAGAGTCGTAAATTTTAATCAAGAAAGAATTGTAAAAGCTATAACTATGGCAATGGCACAAACTACTGGTGGTGTTGATATAGATTTAGCAAATAAAATAGCAAATGCTGTAGAAAGACAATTAGAAGATAAAAATCAAGCTAGTGTTTATGAAATTCAAGATTTAGTAGAAAAAAGGCTTATGGCTTCTAGTAGAAAAGAAGTTGCTCAAAGCTATATAACATATAGATACAACAGAGATGTTGCAAGAAAATCTAAAACAAAAGATATTTTTCTAGATATTATTGGTGCAAAGGCAAATGATATAACAAGGGAAAATGCAAATATGAATGCAGATACTCCTGCTGGTATGATGATGAAATTTGCTTCTGAAACTACCAAACCTTTTGTTGATGACTTTTTACTTTCACCAGAAGTTAGAAAAGCTTCTCAAGAAGGATATATACATATTCATGATAAAGACTACTACCCTACAAAAAGTTTAACATGTTTACAACATCCATTAGATAAAATATTAAAAAACGGATTTAGAGCTGGGCACGGAAGTTCTAGACCTGCTAAAAGAATTGAAACAGCAAGTATAATTGGTTGTATTTCTATGGAAACAATTCAAAACGAAATGCATGGTGGACAAGCGATCCCTGCATTTGACTACTATCTTGCTCCTTATGTTAAGTCAACATTTGTAGAAGAAATTAAAAAATTAGAAAATGCTTTTGGCAAGGACTTTTCTAATTTATATGAATACCAAGTAGAAGATTATATAAAGAAAGATTTAACTGGTTTAGAAGGTGAAAAAAGAATTATTCAAGTTGCTATTAACAACACTGTAGACAGAGTTCATCAATCAATGGAAGCATTTATTCATAATATGAATACAATTCATTCAAGAGGTGGAAATCAAGTTGTGTTTAGTTCTATAAATTATGGAACAGATACTTCTCCAGAAGGTAGATGTGTAATAAGAGAAATGCTAACATCTACATATGAAGGTGTTGGAAATGGTGAAACAGCTATCTTCCCTATTCAAATTTGGAAGAAAAAAAGAGGCGTAAACTATTTGCCACAAGATAAAAACTATGACCTATACCAATATGCATGTAAAGTTACTGCAAGAAGATTTTTCCCTAACTTTATAAATCTAGATGCTACATTTAATCAACATGAGAAATGGAAAGCAGATGATCCAAATAGATATTATTATGAGTGTGCAACTATGGGATGTAGAACAAGAGTATTTGCAGATAGACATGGTGAAAAAACTTCTGTAGGAAGAGGAAATTTATCATTTACTACTCTTAACTTGCCTAAACTTGCTATTGAATCTGCTTATGAAGCACAAGAAAAATTAGGATTAAAATTCGACTTAGGTATAAACAGTGAAAAGAATATGACATCTGCTTATAACAAAACTGTTAAGAAAATATTTATGAATAAGTTAGAAGATTATGCAAGAATTGCAGCTACTCAATTATATGAAAGATATAAATTTCAATGTACTGCTGTTGCAAAACAATTTCCACTTTTAATGTCTGGAATGTGGCAAGGTAGTGAAAACTTAAAACCTAATGACTCCGTAGAACCTGTACTAAAACATGGAACATTAAGTATTGGATTTATAGGACTTGCAGAATGTTTAATTGCCTTAACTGGTAAACATCATGGAGAATCTGAAAAATCTCAAGAATTAGGTATAGAAATAATATCTAAACTTAGCGAATTATGTGATGAGTTTTCTGATAAATATGACTTAAACTATTCTTTACTTGGAACACCGGCCGAAGGTTTATCTGGAAGATTTACAAGAATGGATAAAAAAGAATTTGGTATAATCCCTGGAATTACAGATAGAGATTACTATACAAATAGTAACCATGTTCCAGTATGGTATAAATGTACTGCTGAACACAAAGCAAAAATAGAAGCACCTTATCATGCCTTAACACCAGCAGGACATATATTCTATATAGAATTAGATGGAGATGCAACACATAATCCTGGAACAGTAGAAGCGGTTGTAAATTTAATGGATAAATACAATATGGGTTATGGTTCTATAAACCATACTCGTTCTAGATGTATGCAATGTGGATTTGAAAATGCTGATGCAAACTTATCTAAATGTCCTCAATGTGGTAGTGATGATATAGATACAATTCAAAGAATTACGGGATATTTAGTTGGTACAACATCTAGATGGAATTCAGCAAAACTTGCAGAATTAAAAGATAGAGTTACACATAATGGATTTAATAAATAATTAAATAATATATATTATTGGGAGCGTGCAACGCTCCCTTTTCTGCCTTAATTATGTAAATTGACCAAATTGTAAAAAAGTGGTATAATTAATATGTATTAGGTAATTGCCTATACAGAATTTAAAAACAAAAGGAGGTTTACCAAATGGTAAACGAAAACAGGCACGAGCAGATTGAGGTAATATCTTTTCCAATTTATGACAAATTTGGAAATTACGTTTCTGAAGCGAGATATCTCAAAAACAAATTCTTTGATGAATCAAAAAAGAATTTAAGAAATATCTTTTTCAGTGAGCACAGTTTATTCTTCGCACATCCAGATTATTTCAAAAAATTGTCAAGCTTTATTGATAAAAATTATGTTGAAATCTTCTGCGGACCAACTCCAAGTTATGTGTTGGTTGAAAGTCTTTCTACTACCGGAGATTACAATATATCTGTTGGCGCCTACGGAGATCGGCAGATAGTTTCACTTTCATCAGTGGAATAAATTGTTGGTTTCCTACAGAGAAGACAGTTTTTTCTGTCTTCTCTTCTTTTATTTCTCATTTACTTCAATTTTGCAAAATAACTTTCTTATTATATGTTATTGACAAAAGTGATATAATGTTTTTAGTTTATTTTTTAGGAGTGTATTATGGATAATAGAAAATTAGAATTAGTTACAGATTTTTATGAATTTACAATGTCAAATGGTTATTTTGCTAAAAATATGAATAATGTTAATGCGTATTTTGATGTGTTTTTTAGAGAAATTCCAGATGGTGGCGGTTATGTTATATTTGCTGGTTTGGAACAAATAATTGAATACATTCAAAACTTGCATTTTGATGAAGAGGATATTATTTATTTGAAAAATACAAATAAATTCTCTAATAATTTTTTAAATTACTTAAAAAATTTCAAATTTAGTGGAGATATTTGGGCTGTTCCAGAAGGCACAGTTGTCTTCCCTGCTGAACCTTTAATTACAGTAAAAGCTCCTTTAATAGAAGCTCAACTGTTAGAAACAATGCTATTGCTTTTAATTAACCATCAGAGCTTAATTGCAACAAAGGCAAGTAGAATAGTTAATGCTGCAAAAGGACGTCCTGTAATGGAATTTGGAGCTCGTAGAGCACATAGTATTGATGCTGCAGTTTATGGAGCAAGGGCGGCAATAATTGGTGGTTGTGTTGGAACTTCTTGTACTCTTACAGCTCAAAAATATAATGTACCTGCAAGTGGAACTATGGCACATAGTTTTATACAAAGTTTTGATTCTGAATATGAAGCATTTAAAGTTTATGCAGAAAATTATCCAGATGATTGCACTTTACTAATTGATACTTATGATTCATTAGGCTCTGGGATTAATAATGCAATAAAAGTATTTGATGAAGTTCTAACTCCTATGGGATACAGACCAAAAGCTGTAAGAATTGATAGTGGTGACTTATCTTACCTATCTAAAAAATTAAGAGTAATATTAGATAATGCAGGTTATAAAGATTGTAAAATATGTGGTACTAACTCTTTAGACGAATATGTTATTACATCCATATTAGAAGAAGGCGCAAAAATAGATTCTTTTGGCGTTGGAGAAAATTTAATTACAGCAAAAAGCAATCCTGTTTTTGGCGGTGTATACAAATTAAGTGCTATTGAAAAAGAAGGAAGAATAATTCCTAAAATTAAAATTTCAAATAATACAATTAAAATTACTAACCCTGGCTTTAAAAAGATATATAGATTCTATGATAAAAAAACAAGTAAAGCTCTAGCAGACGTTATTGCTTTACATGACGAAATTATTCCAAAAAATAATTATACAATATTTGATCAAACAGCAACATGGAAAAAGAAAACTTTAACAAATTACACTATCAGGCTATTACAAGAAAAAATTTTTGAGAATGGAAATCTAATATATACTTCTCCTTCTTTAAAAGAAATTGCAGAAAATGCAAAAAGTGAATTAAATACTTTATGGAATGAAGTAAAACGTATGAAAAACCCTCATAAATACTATGTAGATTTATCTCAAGAATTGTGGAATTTAAAAGATAATATGTTACACAACTTATAAACATAAAAACAAAGCTATACTAGAAAAATCCAGTATAGCTTTATTTTTTCTCCATACATAGAGAATTTTGAGAGTAAATTAGCGATTTTTTTTAATTAAAAATATTTCATTTCCTGCTTTAACAGCCATAAAGACATCCTTTTTACCATTTTTTGATAATTCCAAAGTATCTCCTTCGTGCATCTCTAAAATTGCTTCTTGAGGATATTTCCCAGCAATTTTTTTAGATTTTGTTTTAATTTTATTAGCATAAGGAATAATAACAAAAAGGAATTCTTCGTTGTCTTTTTTTGATAAATCGCCATTAAAAATTAAAATTTCTTTAAAGTCTTTAGCCGTTTCTTTAACAGTATACCCTCCGCAAATATATGTTTTAGTAACATTTGGATTCATGTTATTAAATAATATATTTCCAAAGGTTAACCTTAATACATTTCGAAGCTGATGTTTGGATTCTACATTATCAATTCCATAAACTGCCCGAAATCCGCCTTCTATTGGGTTTGGTAACACTTGAACCATTTTCCCAAAAAGCATAAAATTCACTCCTTCAAATAATTTATTCGTTTTCGCGAACTAAATATATAATATCACGTTTTACATAATATTGCAAATTTTTATCTATTACAATTATTCATATAAAATTTTCGTTCTGCGAGTTTATCTTGTACTCCTCTTAATGCTTCTCCAAAACTTTGGAAATGCACCACTTCTCTTTCTCTTAAAAAGCGAAGTGGATCTAATACGTCTTGATCATCTTATTTCAAGGTGAACAAGTTCTTCTGTACCACGATGTTGTCAATTACAAAAAATTTATGACTATTGGCTATAAAATATAAAAGTTCACCGAGTGAACGGAAATACACTTAGTGAACTTTTTATTTATTAAACTTTATATTCAGCACTTTTTTCTTCTAATAATTTAAAATCACAACTTAAATCTTTGTAAAATTTAGCCATCTTACTTTTACTATTTTTTGTAACAATACTATAAATCTTTTCTGCTTTTTCCATAATTTTTGCTTTATTTTCAGGCTTGTTTATGTAAGAATATTGTTCTGAAAGTAATCTCTTATATCCATAACTTTTACTTTTCATATCTAATAAATAAACACTTTCCTGTGGTACTGGTATCATATCAGAAAATCTAATTATACCTAAATCATTTTTGGTTTTAGTATTTATGATTTTGAAGAAAGTTAAATTATCTTTATATGTTTTATGTTTTTGTTTTGGAGAAAATAATGGTGCGAAATAATAATGTTCTTTAACAATAATGATAATTCCTATATATGGTCTTTTCTCATTTTTATTATAAGCAATATGTTTATCAAATTGGCTTAAATATTTAATATAATTATCATCTATAATATAAAAATTTAATTTCCCTAATTTAATTTTCTTTGTATCTTTCATTTATTCCTCCATATTACAAATATAGGGGATACTTTTTTAAGTACCCCCATAATTTTTCTGGAAACTCGTTTATAGTTAACTAAAGGCTCGTTTCTAACCTAATGTTCAATAGGATATTCGTTTATAGGATTCGCATCCTAAAGGCTCATATCTAACCTAATGTTTAAATTTGCACTTGTTTATGAAATTAATCAAAGGCTTGTGCAGCCTAGATTATTTGATAAATTAATTTATCAATATTAGTATATTCATTATACTTCATTTTATTTACAAAATCAATACTTTGTGCCAAGATTTCATAAATTTCAAGTACACTAAATGAACTTATTAAATTTTTATATTTTTATTCTAACACCATAACTTTTTAATTTTCTTAGTTCACTATTTTCAATTTCAACGAATAATAGCAGGTTTGAGCCAGTTCACCCAGTGAATTTTTGCATCAAATCTGCTTAAAATTTTTGTTCTTTTATTAACTCTTGAAGGCTTGTCCTTCAATGTATGTAGGCGATGTGTAAACACTCGCTTTCCTGCCCTCAATTCTAATTGAGGTTATAGAAGATTTTGACAAAATTTATCCTTAAATACTCTTAACTGAAAATAATGTGTAGGATTTATTATATATATGATAAAACTAAAACACATATAAATATTCCCAGTATCATCAAATACTTTTCCCAACTTATTTTTTCTTTTAATATCAATCTTGATGCTATCATTGTTATAATAATAGAGCTCGTACTAATTACAGAAACAATTGAGACCTTTCCATCTAATAATGCAAACCTATTAAATATTGAAGATGAAACATCTAATAACGATTGTAATACAAAATATCCTTTGTTATTTATTTTCCTAATATCTATGTAACTCCAATTTTTCGTTATTAAGCAATATGCAAATATTCCTATTATAATTATTACTGCATAATTGAACATTACATATAATGGACTTTTATACTCTGCAATACATATCTTATTTATGAAGTCTGAAATTCCATAAAATAACACAACTCCCCATGAATACATTATAGCTTTTTGTTTTGCTTTTTTATTTATTTTTTCTTCATCATTTTTCTTATCTCTTGCTATCATTATAGATAATGTAACTAATATTCCAGAAATTATTAATTGTAAGATTGTAAATTTCTCTTTTAAAATAAAAATGCCTAACAAAAATGTTACAATTACTTGTGTTCTTTGTATTGATGATGTTATAGCCACTTTTCCATATTTGATAGCTGAAATTGAACAATAAAATCCTATCGATTGTATAATAATTCCTGGTGACATTTTAATCATATCTATAACATTTAGATTTGTAATAATCTGTGGATTAGTAATTAAACTAATTAAAATCATAGTACAATGATAAATTAACATTCCCATTATTGCTATTCTTTTTGGTTCATTATTTGAACATTTTTTAATAGCAATTGCAACAAATCCCCAAATTACTGTTGATAACAAGCAGTAATATAACCACATATATTGTTTCTCCTAATTTTCATATATATTATCGTTTATTTTTAATACCATTCTTGTCCAATGTGTTTTAAATCCTAATCTTTCGTATAAATCTTTTGCAATATTATATCCTAATACTTCTAATGACATATCTTTATCTTGTTCTTTTGCCTTTTCAATTAATTTTCTTAATGCTATTGTTCCTATTCCTTGACCTCTATATTTTTCATCTATAAAAAATCGATATAAATATATTTCTTTTTCATAATTTTTTATTCCTATAAAACCAACCATTTCATTCTTACACATAATTTTATAATATTCTTCGTTTTCTTCAAAAGTCAATTCTTCTGGTTTTATAATTCTTAATTGATATATTGGATCAACTGTATTATGATGTTTCCATTCTTCTATAATCCATTCTCTAAAATAATCATTATTTTCTTTTTCTAATTTTATATCTAAATTTTCCATTGTATTTATATACTGTTTCCTTTCCATATTTTTATATATTATTATCATAAAATTAATTCCTTTTCAAGAAATTTAGCATTTTTAGAAAAAATGGGAATAAAAAGAAATTGATTTCAAAATTTTATGATAATATTTAAAGACTCACCTCCGTTTTTAGATATAAAAAATCAGAAATAAGTCTTGTAAATTCAATATTTTTAATTTTGCGAAATTAACTATAAAAATCTACCTTTATCTATTATTGCAGTTATTCATATAAAATTTTCGTTCTGCGAGTTTGTCTTGTACTCCTCTTAATGCTTCTCCAAATCTTTGGAAATGCACCACTTCTCTTTCTCTTAAAAAGCGAAGCGGATCTAATACGTCTTGATCATCTTTGCATAAATCTATTAATTTTTCATATGTCGCCCTTGCCTTCTGCTCTGCTGCTAAATCCTCTTGTAAATCTGCAATCGGGTCGCCTTTTACTGCTAATACAGAAGCAGTAAACGGAAATCCAGCAGCAGCTTGTGGATATACTCCAACCCCATGATCAGTATAATATGCTCCAAGACCTGCTTTTGCTAGTTCTTCAGCAGAACATCCATCTGTTAATTGATGAACGATTGTTCCTACCATTTCAAGGTGAGCAAGTTCTTCTGTTCCTATATCATTTAATATAGCCTTTGCTTTTTGATCTGGCATTCCAAATCTTTGAGATAAATATCTAAGTGAAGCTGCAAGTTCTCCATCTGGTCCTCCATATTGAGATATTATAAATTTTGCTAAACGAGGATTTGGACATTTTATATTTATTGGATATTCTAATACTTTATTATAAGTCCACATTAATAATTCCCCCTTTCCCAAGGCCATGGTTGTTCTAACCATCTCCATTTGTTACAAGGGTAAAAAATAGTAAGTGGCCCATACATTTTTTGATATTTGTCTTTTAAATCTTTTACTTGTTTACAATACTCTCTATGCATGCAAAGAGCTTTTTGATCTTCTGGATGTGTATCCAAATATAGACCAAGTTCTATTATTGCAAAATCTAAACTTTTAATTTGGTCGATCATTTCTTGTCTTCGCATATCTCTTTCATTGCATTCTTTTCTTGTTTCTTCTTTTTCACATTCTTTACAGTCTATCATTTGTTACACCCCTTCCCTATTGTATTTGAATTTCTTATAAATTCAATTTCTTCTATTGATTGTCCTGGCATATATGGACTTACTAATTCAGGAAATATAGTTCCCATTTTTAAACTTACTGAAGGTAAAAATGTTTTATCCATAGTTTGCCATGGTACATAGCTTTGTGCAAACATTGGATTTGTAGGAAATACATTATCTTCTTCATCAAATCCACATTCACAGCTATTTTCTTGTAATGCCATAGTATTTTGAACATAATCACAAGTATCTTCTATTAAATCTTGTTTATTATCATTCATGTTATTACAACCACAAGCTCTGCATTGCCTATAATTTCTATACATTATCTATTCCTCCTTTTATAGTGTATATATATATATTATGATTACTGGTCTAAAAACGTGAAAAAGCACTTAGAAAAAAAACTTCTAAGTGCTTCGGAATATATTATTAATTTTTATGTTTTTTTATTAGCATTCCTGCTATAATAATTGCTGCAACAGTTAGAGCAGCCAATAGAATTAGCGCTGGTAATTTATTTTCTGTTTGTGCTTTTACAACATTTGAATTTATAAATACATTTATTTTATATTCTCCAGTTGTTACTCCATCTTCTGCTGTTACTATAATCTTAACTAAATTATCTCCTTGTTTTAAGTCTTCATTTCCCTCTATTACAAACGTAGCTTTTTCATTTTCGGTTTCTGCTGATATATCTAGTTTTGATAATTCTTCGCTTATATCTAAATTATAATTATAGATATTGCTTTGAAAAGATGGATATATATTAAATCCTTGAACTATTAATGATTTTAATCTAGTATTCATGGCTTCTTCATTCAAAGTTTTTGTAACATTGATTGTATATGTTTTTGTATTACCTGCTTCTGCCTCTACAGTAACTGTTATAGTATTTTCGCCTTCTTCTAATCCTTTATTTCCTTTAACAGTTACTATTGCTTCAGAATCTTCTGGCTCAGCTATAACTTTAATATATTCAACATCTAATCCTACTATTGCTGTATATTCTGTAATAGTAGCTTTAAATTCTGGCGTTAATTCAGTTTTATCTAATGATAATTTTTTTAAATTCGCGTTTTCTGATTTTGCCTTTTTGTTTGTATTTTGTGATTCATAGCTTGGTCTGTTATTTCTTTCTGGAGCTGGTTTGTTAGAGTTGTTGTTTGTAGTTGGCTCTTCTTCTTTTTCTGGCTCCTTTTCAGGTTTTTGCTCCGTATTTCCTGTAATAGTGTTTTCTGTTGGTGGTGATACAATCTCTCCTGTGGTTGTATTACCATCTGTATCTACATCTGTTGCAAACACACTAACATTTGTAATTAAACTAATTAATAATAAAATTAAAATAATTCTTTTTTTTAACATTTCTTTCTCCATCTTTATACTTTATATTTGTACTATTCCACCCATTACGGTATTTATATCTGCTTCTGCATCAGATAAATCTGTAACTACTTTTGCTCCACCTGCAATTACTACCTTATCACCTTTTTGTAAAAATCCTTCTTTTATTAATGTGTCTATACCTAAATAAACTAGTTTATCTATGCTATCTTGATGAGGAAAAAGTTTAGGTGTAATATTCCATGCTGCTCCTAATTGTCTATATGTTATTTCATTTTCTGTTATTGCAAATATTGGGCATTCAGGTCCAAAACTTGATAACATTCTTGAGGTATCACCAGTATTTGTATATGCAATTATTGCCTTTGCTTTAATGTTTGCAGCTAAAGTACATACAGAAAAATTCATATTAAACTTGTAGTCTAAATTTTCTAAATTATACTCTCTATTTTTAAATCTCTTCCAATATTTTAAAGAATCTTCTATTGTTACTGCAACATCATTCATTGTTTTAACACATTCTATAGGATAATTACCTGTTGCTGTTTCTCCAGATAACATTATTGCACTACTTCCATCATATATTGCATTTGCTATATCACTGACTTCTGCTCTTGTTGGTTTTGAGTTTGTTATCATAGACTCTAGCATTTGTGTTGCTGTTATAACTGGTTTTCCTTGCTTATATGTTTTTTTAATAAATTGTTTTTGATATATTGGTACTTGTTCCATAGGTATTTCCACACCTAAATCTCCTCTTGCTACCATTATTCCATCAGAGACTTCTAGTATTTTATCAAAATTATCTATTCCTTCTCTATTTTCTATTTTAGATATAACTTTTATGTGCTCTCCATTATTTTGTTTTAGAACTTCTTTAATTGCAAGAACATCTTCTGGTTTCCTTACAAAAGAAGCTGCAATGTAATCGAATCCTGCTGTTATTCCATATTTTATATCCGCTATATCTTTCTCTGTTATACTTGGTAAATTTAAAACTAAATCAGGCACATTAATACTTTTTCTGTTTGTTAAATAGCCTCCTTGTATAACTTCGCAAACTATATCTTTATCTGCTATTTCTTTTACTTTTAATTCTATTGTTCCATCATTAATTAAAATAGTTTTTCCTACAGATACATCCTTATATAATTCTTTATATGTTATGGATACTTTTGTTTCATCTCCCAAATCATCTGCATTTAATAATGTGAATGTAGAGCCTTCTTTTAATAATACTTTTTTATCATCTTGGAATTTTCCTATTCTTATCTCTGGACCTTGTGTATCGAGTAACAGTGGGATTGGTAATCCTAGTTCTCCTCTAATCCATTTAAATACATTAATTCTTTCTTCTTGGTCCTGATAATTTCCATGTGAAAAATTTATTCTTCCTACATTCATGCCTGCATTCATAAGTGCTTTTAAAACCTCTGGATCATCTGTGGCTGGTCCTAAAGTACATACTATTTTAGTTTTTCTCATCATATTCCCATTCCTCATTTTTTAGAATTTTTTGTGGATTCAAAGTAGATATTTTCTCGAACTTTGAATCTCCTATTATTTTTTTGATTTTTTTAATGGCTTTCGGCACAAGTAAATATATTTGATTTGACTTATGACAATCGCTTCCTAAAAAGTTTACTAAATTGCTTTTTAATAATTTTTTTACTGTTTTTTTCGCTTTATCTCCATATAGCCCTAGTATACTAGCGTAATTACATTGTATTAAAGCACCTTTGTTAATATACTCTTCTACTAACTCAGGATTTTCTTGAACACATTTATATCTTTCTGGATGAGCAATTATTGGTTTAATATAAATGCTTTCTAAAAAATATAATACATAATCTAAATTCTTTACTGTTGAACTAAGTGGTAATTCCATTAACATATATCTGCTATTAGCCAATGTTAATAGCTTTTTCTTTTTTATAAGTTCTTCAATTTGGCTTGATATATAAATTTCCATTCCTGAATGTAATTTTACATCAATTTCTTTTTTATCTAAAACTTCTTGTAACTTTTCTTTCCAAAAGACTAATTCTTTTGAATTAGTCTCATAACTGTTTAGTAAAAAATGTGATGTCAATATTATATCTGTAAAACCTACCTTTTTTGCTTGCTCTATCATTTCAAAAGTTTCACTTATACTTGATGAACCATCATCTACATTTGGAATTATATGTGAATGTACATCTATCATAACTTTCTCCTATTATTTATCCTTTAAAAATTCGTCTAATTGATTTAATATATCTTCTCTTTTAGCTTTTGTTATTCTAGAAGAATCATTTGTATAAAAATTTTTTTCTGTCTCTTTTCTTTTTGTAGATGGTGTCATTGAAGTTGAGCCATAATAATAACTGGATTCATATTTTGTAACACTTACAGGTACTTTATTAACAACTACACCTGCTATTTTTCCTCCAACATTTTCTATATCTTTTTTTACTTTTGCTAAATTATCTTTTTTAGTTGACTTATGTGAAGTTACAATTATAGTACTATCCACTATTCTAGATAATATTAATGCATCTGTAACAATTAGTCCTGGTGTTCCATCTAATATTACAATGTCAAAAACTTCCTTTAGTTTATCTATCATTGCTAAAGTTTTTTCTGAAGTCAATAATTCAGAAGGATTTGGTGGCACATTACCACAAGTTATTAAGAATAAATTATCTATTGCTGTTGGCTTTACGTAGTGAATAATTCCTTCTTTATTTGTTGCTCCTGTTTCATCTATTCCAGATAAGTAATTTGATAATCCTGGAATATTTTCTACTTGGAACATTGTATGTAGTCTTCCTTTTCTCATATCTGCATCAACCAATGCAACTCTTTTTCCTGCTTGTGCAAATGTTATTGCTAAGTTAGAAGAAACCCAGCTTTTACCTTCACCAGGCATTGTAGATGTTACTAATAAGGTTTTTAAATCTTTTTGTGAATTCATAAATTGTATATTTGTTCTTAATGTTCTAAAAACCTCTGCAACAGGAGATTTTGGATTTCTTTGAACTATCAATTCTCTTTTCATTATCTTCTACCTCCTTTTTTTCTGTTGTTTTCTATGTTATAGTCTGGTATAGAGGTTAAAACCATTAATCCAGTAGCCTTTTCAACATCTTCTTCTGTTTTTATTGTTGTATCTAACATATTTGCAATTAAGCAAACAATAACAGAAATAACTAGTCCTATAAAAGCAAATATAACAAGGTCTTTTGCATGATTTATATTGCATGGAATGTCGCTTGCTTCTGCTCTATCCAAAACATATATATTGCTTATATTATAGATTTCTACTACTTTTTCACTAAATACTTTTGCAATTTCGTTTGCAATTAAAGCAGCTTTTTCTGGATCCTCGTTTTTTACTGTTATCTCTATAAGTTCTGTATCTGATACAGCCTTTACAGAAACATTTTTCTTAATTGAATCCATATCTTTTTCAGACATACCTAAGTTACTAATAACTTTGCTTAATACTGATTTTCTTTTCATTATTTCGCTATATGTTGAAACTAATTTAGAATTTAAAGTTAAATCTGTTTGAGTAATTGAACTATCTCCTGTTTTATCTACTGTTTTAGAGCTTTGTGCTAATATTAATGTAGTAGATGCTTTATAAACAGGTGTTAAATAAAAATATGAATATAAAACTCCAACTATTACTGCAATAATTGTAATAAGTAGGATTTCTAATTTTCTGTTCCAAAAAATTAGAAACAATTCTTTTAGATCTAATTCTTCCATTTTTTCTCCCCTTCTTTTGTGAAATTTTTTTGGCATTTTCTTCAAATATTATATATGTTTTAACAATATATTTGCAATAGTTTTTGTAAAAATATTTTGGCTTTAATCATATACTTCCACAGCTTTTCTTCAAATTTAAATCCTCCTTCTAATATAATTAACTAAAGCTTTATTGCTTTGTACAATTATATTAAAATGAGGATCGAATTATCAATTTTATTATTTGTTTATATTATTTCAATTTGTTCTCATTGTATAATTTGCTTCTATAACTAATCATATTTAAGTTAGCAAGTCTACCAACAATAAAGCTAATTGGTATTCTATACTGTTTAGAAATATTAAAAATATTTTCTTCTGAATAATCTTTCTCAATTTTCTTCCATACGTTTTTCGGAATCATAGTCTCTAATGCAAAGTTATCAGCTCTATTTTCTTGTTCATCACTACCCTCAAATATAACCTTTTTTTGGGCCTCATTATAATCACTTTTGCAATGTCCTAATTCATGAAACAATTCGAAAAAAAACGAATCTTTTGCTTGGTAATTTTTTGTAGTATAAATTGTAGGTTTCTTACCTCTTAATTTAAAGCAGCCTCTTACCTTTGTACCAGCTAGCGCTTTTTCTTCACAAAAATAAATTCCATACTTATTTAATATTTTTTGTATTTCTGCTGGATCATAATTATTAACCATATATGCATACTCTTTTATCTCTTCAATTAATTTATTGAAATTTGAGCTTGTATATTCATTTACTTCTTGATTCTCTGTAATTCTGTCGCAATGAGCTATCCATAATGTAAGTTTAGCAAAATCTTCTCCTGTTTTTTTAAACAAAGTTTTATTTTCAAGTTCAGGAATTACATTAAAGTCTTTTATTCTCATAAAATCCAATAAATCTATACATGTTTGAATAATATTGGTCTCATCTTTAAATCTAAGCCATTCTTTCTTTTTTAATTCATTTACGCAATATTGTTTTTTAATCTTTTTACTAAGTTCTTCCTTACTTCCATATTTTTGTAGCAAATTCTCTTCTATTTTTCTTCTATTTTCTATTGCAATAATAAAACTAGAGCTAATTCCGGTAAGTCTTTCGATATTCCCCGCCATCTCAATGGTTATACCTGTTTTACCATTTAAAATTTCATTCATATGTTTTTGAGTAACGCCCATTCTTGTTGCAAATTCACTTTGTGAAATATCTCTAGTTTCCAAATAGTCTTTTAAATAATCTCCAAAACAAATCATAATTACACCTCCTTAACCATCTCCATAGTGTTTATCATCAATCTCCACAAATTCTACTTCTATTATTTGTTCATTATTATAAGGATATTCTCCAACCGGTTTTATGTATAACCTTATTTTTTTATTTATTTTAGCTGTATATATCTCTTTTAGATTTCCTGTTTTCTTTTCAATACAATATGTAATTGCTACATCGCTATGAATGAGTTCTTTCAAATTAGTAGCTTCAATCATTGCTAATTCAATCATTTCTATAGATTTTTCTTCTCTTACTAGATGTTTTTGTATTATCTTCTTTTTATAATCTTTAATATATTTTTTAGTCTTAATAATATACAAATCTTTCTTCTTTATTATAACCCTTAATGTAATAATATGTCAACAATTATAAATTAAAAGAGCTATTGATAAATAGCCCTAACTTATTTAATATAATACTATTATTCTATAGTATTGTCAAGAAAATTCGTTCGTCTTTTTTCGACACACAAACGATTATTGTGTCAAAATTTTTCGTCCTCTTTTAGTATATTTAATTTCTAATTCTTTTTAGAATACTTATCTATAATTGCGTCTACAATTCTTTTAGATGCATAGCCATCTCCATATGGATTTGTTGTTTTGCTCATTTTATTATATTCTTTCTTGTCAACAAGTAATCTTTCAGTCTCTTCATATATGGTGTCCTCGTCTGTTCCAACAAGTTTTAATGTTCCTGCTTCAATACCTTCTGGCCTTTCTGTTGTGTCTCTTAATACTAATACTGGTTTTCCTAAACTTTGTGCTTCTTTTTGAACTCCTCCACTATCTGTCATAATTAGATAGCTTTTATTTTGAAAATTATGAAAATCAAATACTTCTAATGGTTCAAGTCGTTTTCATTGCATCTATTGCGGTATTCCCTGTAATATATATTTTTTTATCATCAATGTTTTCTTTTATCAAATTTTCTTTACTTAATTTTGTTGGAGCAAAATGCATATCTGTCATACAATCAACCATCTGTCTATTCATTTCTTCAGGATATGGGTTATATTTGTTGTTTATTCGTAACCCTGCCTCAACATGTCCAATATCAATCCTGTTGTAAAATGCTGCTAATGCACCTGCAAATGTAGTTGTTGTGTCGCCATGTACCAAAACTATATCCGGTTTAGTTTCTTTAATAATCTTTTCTAAGCCAATTAATGATTTAGACGTAATATCGCTAATGGTTTGCCCTTGTTGCATAATATCCAAATCGTAATCTGGTTTAATGTCAAACGTTTCTAGTAATTGATCTAACATTTTTCTATGTTGAGCAGTTACACATATGGTGCCATTTTTATTGCTTCTGGTCTAGTTCCAAAAATGCTCATTACTTTAATCATTTATCATGCCTCTTGTTAGTTAATTAAATTCTACAATTTATATGTTCCATCTAGATCACAAATGTTTTGAGTATCTAAAATTATTTTTCCTTTTATTTTGTCCATATTGTTTTTTATTTCATCGTGTTTTACCATTATTATTACAACATCTATATCCTCTAAGAATTTATCTAAATCATGATATTGATTTTTTACTATGTCTTTATGTATATATGGATCATATACTTTTAATGGTTCTGCCAAATGTGTTTTCTGGTGTTCTAACAATTGCAACGTAGGGCTTTCTCTATAATCGTCAACATTTTCTTTATATGTTAAACCATATATTCCAACTCTTTTATAGTCATTTATTCCATTCTCATCCATAATATTAGAAACTCTATTTAAAACATATTCCGGCATTGAGTCATTTACTTTCATAGACTCCCAAATTACTTTTGTTAAAGATGGATAATCTCCTACCAAAAACCAAGGATCAACAGAAATACAATGTCCTCCAACTCCTGGTCCTGGATTTAATATATTTACCCTTGGGTGCATATTGCATATTTTTATAACTTCATACACATTCATGTTATTATATCTACAAATTTTGGCTAACTCATTTGCAAATGCAATATTTACAGCTCTGAAAGTATTTTCTATTACTTTTGTTGTTTCTGCTATTTTTATTGTTGTGACAACCACTTGTCCATCTGTAACCTTTCTATAAATATTGGCTATTTTCTCACCAATTTCTTTATCATCAGCCCCTATTGTTCTTGAATTGTGTGCTAATTCATAGATCATATTCCCTGGTATAATTCTTTCTGGTGCATGTACTAAATTTATATCTTCTCCTATTTTAAATCCATTTTCTTCTATAATTGGTCTTACAAATTTATCAATTGTACCAGGTGACACTGTTGATTCTATAACAACTGTTGCTCCTTTTGGGCAAACTTTCATCACACACTTAACAGCTTCGCAGACATAGCAAGCATCAACTTTTTTAGTAAATTTATCATATGGAGTTGGTACTGCCACAATGTAAACATCTGTAACCTGATATTCTGTTGTGAATTTTATATTCTTTTTCAAAGCTGTTTGAAACAAGTCATCTAAGCCTTTTTCTTCGAAAGTTGTTTTCCCCTCATTTAAAGTTTTTACTAATTCCTTGTTATAATCTGTTCCAACTACTTCTAATCCTTTAGAAGCCATCATTAAGGCTGTTGGCAAGCCTATATAACCTAATCCTACTACATTAATTTTCATTTTGCATTACTTCCTTTCATTTTTTTATTTTTAATATCGCTATTTAATTATTACACTAATCATCACTTAAAACTTGGTTTAAGGATTCAAATAGATAGTTATTGCTTTTAATTCTTAAAGAATTAAGCTTTTTATTTATTTCAATATAATTAAATTCATTGTCAATTATTTTTTTTACATCATCAGTTGTTTCTAATAAAAAATTTTCTATACCTAATTGTTCTAATATACTATATATTCTAGAATTCTGGCAAATTATATCATTATCATTAAATCTTCTAAATACTGCAACCTTTTTATTAAAATTTATACTAAATACTAAGCCATGAAATGAATCTGTTAATACATATTCTGCCTCATTAATCAATGTAATAAATTCTCGAATCCCACATTTGCTTCTTTGCTTTGGTTTTCCAAATTTTATTTTCGCAGAAGATATATAAATTATTGGCAAGTTAGTTTGTTTTGATAATCTTTCTGCAAAATCCACATATTCTTTTTTATATGAAATAAAATAGCATAAAATATATCTAGATTTATTTTGTGGAGGAGGTAATTTTAAAAAATATCTCCATTCATTAGAATTTAATAATAAAGTTGGATCTAGCACAACTTTTGCAGAGTTACCTGTAATTTTTTTTATTATATTTCTACCATATGTTTCTCTTACAGACAAGTATTTTATATCATTAATATACTCTTTAAATTTTTTTTCTTTTTCTTTATCAATCTTATTCACGCCAATACTTGGTGCATATGCAATCCTTTTACTTTTTTCCATAAAAGTAAGATAATAAAATTCATTTATTTCATTTATATTACTCCATATTTGGTCACTTCCACATATTGCTACTTTATAATTTTCTTTTGCATAGTCTTTAAGTTTATTATAATTGTTAAAGAATCTACTTTCATTCATATTTTTTTTAACAAATTTCCAGATTTTTTTTCTTGATATTGCTGAACTTGGATATTTAATTCTAACAAATATATTTTTTAGAATTCTTTTGATTTTAGTAGTAAGTTTATTTGCTTTATTATAATTTACAAATTCCGTTTCATATCCTTGTCTTTGTAATACAGTTTGTAATGCAAAAGCTTGTAATGTTCCGCCAAAGTTTCCATTTTTGTACCATGTTACTATTCCTATCTTCATCGTTCTATTTTCTCCTGTTATGTTTTAATATTTTAATTTTTGCCTTTATTCTATCCGGAATGTTGGATTTTACTTTTTTGACTATTGTGGTTCTATTCTTATATTTTTTCATTGTATTATATATATCATCTGAATTTCTTATCTCTTTCCAAAATTTTTTTCTTTTTTCAATATTAGTATTATTAGTTTTTTTTACAAATAAGGGGTTATTCTTTTCAATGCAGTTTATATCACATGGATACATATACATAAACTCATTTAACTTATCAATTAGTAAGTCTGCTTTTTTTGTATTTAATATAACTGTAGATGCATTTTTATTAAATTTAAAATCTGGAAACACTTCATATAACTTTTTAAAATCTGCTATTGTTATATCTCCCATTCTATTTTTTTGAGCAAATATACAATTATCACAACTTTTTCTACAAATAATTTTCTGAAAGAACAAATTGCTATATAAATTGTTTTCATCTGTATTGATACTATTATTATCATACTTTATCTTTGTAATATATGTTTTATGTATTCCGTTTGTCATTTTTTTATTTCTAAATGTAAAATCACATATTTTAGCTTGTTTTTTTTCTTCTAAATAGTCTAAATATTTTTCAAACAACCCTGGGCTTCCAACGCCATGACAAATTAAGTCTATAAATAATATATTACTTGTATCATAATTTCTTAAGTAGTTTCTCATAGCACCTACTTGGCATGGGCAGCCAGAATATATTATTTTTTTACCACTTTTCACCATTTCTTTTATTTGGATAAATGTATCCTCAATGTTGCTTTGTACATATTTTGATTGATGAAATTTGTCAATGTTATTAATTCCTTCGTAATAGCTATGTCTTATTTTCTTTTTATAAAATTCTGCCCCGAAAATAATTGTATTTTCATTACCAAAAGCCTGGCAAATTGCTGTAAAAGCTCCTCCACTACTACTCTTTTTCCAAACGTCGCTATCTTTATGAATTGCACAATATACATGTTTTTCTACATATTCATTATCCAATTTTGGAAAATTTAGCACTGGACAATTTTTTTTGCACGCATTACAATTTATGCACTTTTCTTCATCCACATTAGGATATAAAAAGCCTTCTTCATTTTCCTTCATTGTTATGCATTTTTGTGGACATACATTTTTACATAATCCGCATCCAGTACATCTATCTTTTTCAATTATATCCATATTATTTTTCTATCCTCTCTAAAATATTGTTTTTAATTTACACAACAATTTATTAATTATATTTCTTATTTCAGATACATTTTCTATGTAAAGTATTATACAATATATGACTAACAATATAATGCTTATAAAGCCTATTAATATATAATTGCCAGCTAAATATGTTTTATTTTTTATAAATAATATGGTTATTGATATAAATAATAATGGAGGTAGATTTTTAAAAACTGTAATATATAAATTTTTAAAACTAAAATTTAATATAAATCTTTTGATTGTAACCATATTTAAAGTAGCTCCCACAGCAACTCCTATAGAAGTTCCTATAGCAATTCCAATAATTCCAATTCTTTTTGCCAAAATAATACTAGTAACAATATTTGTTATTATAGATATAATACTGTTTCTCATTGGTAATTTTGTATCTCCAAATGAATAAATACTTTTATTTAGAATATCTCTTATTGCCATAAATGTAAACGAAATAGCATATCCACTTAATGCTAATGATGTTAGCTCAACTGCTTTTAATGAAAAATCGCCTCTAAAATAAATTAATTTCACAATATCTTCTGAGAATAAAACAGTAATACATGTTATTGGTATTAATAGACAAACTAATATATTTAATATATTTATTAGTAATTTTTTTACTTTTTCCAAATTGTTTTCTGCTATATATGAAGAAAAATATGACAACATTATATTTCCTATATTGACAATTAAAATATTTGTTACAAACTGTTCTAAAACCTGTGAGTAAGCTAAAGCTGATGTATATCCTTCTCCCAAGCCAGATGCAATTGCTTTATCTACCATCTGATTTATTTGTATTATTGAATTTCCAATTATTAACGGAACTATTTTTATACTTAATTCTTTAATGTTGTTATTTTTAAATGGGTTTACGAGTATAAATTTAAAATATCTTTTTACCATTATAACTAATATTGTTATAAAAATAATGTTAGATACATAATGTGCTATTATTAATGTATTTATTCCAACATATTTTGAAGCATATATACAGGCTAGTATAACGATAACGCTGTATATAAATGATTGTAATTTCGTTGCTATAAATTTTTTATGCGACTCTAAAACCGATGTGCAAATCAACTCTATTGAAATAAATAAAAAAGCTACCGATAAAATTCTTATAAATGATATTAACATAGTATATAATTCTGGTGCTAATGATGGAGCTAATAATTTTGAAATTTGTGGTGCAAAAGTGCATATTAATAAAATCATAATGATTGAAAGTGGAATTAATAACTCAAAAATTCCTGAAATTAGTTTATTAGCTTCGTCTTTTCCTTTTTGAATTCTGATTTTAGTATACAAAGAAATTAAAATCAAACTTATCGCTTTAACAATTGCTTCAGATACACCTACAGAAAATCCATATGCAATAAAATATACATCTGTACTAGCTGATGCTCCAAAATAAGCTGCAATAACAGCTTGTTTTATAAAACCTAGCACTTTAAAAATTATCACCAATACAATTATAATAGCAGAAGATTTTAATATTGTATCATTTTTATTTTTCATTTTTTCCCTTCTCCACCAATCTAATTTATGCTTGTCCTCTTCCTATAAGTGTAGTATTCTCCTCAAGTTTTTTTGTATTTATCAATCCGAATCCAACTACAAACCACATGTATATTGATACAACAAAATTATTTGATAACCATAATAATTCGAAATTTACTAATAACATGAAACCTAATAAATAAGATGCTGCGTAACTAATTACTTCATTTTGTTTTTGTTTATAAAATCTCATCCATATTGTATAAAGGAAAGCCAAATATAATATTAGTAGAACATATCCGCCATTCATTTGTAACCAAATATATAAATTATGTGTAGATAAATTTATATTATTTGATTTTAATATATAGTTGTTATATGTTAGTCCAAACATTTGGTCATCTTCTAATTCATCATATACCACTTTCCATATCCTATTTCTCCCTGAAAAGAAATTTTCTCCCGATATTTTCCTTGAATAATCATTTAGTTTTTTTCCTACTGGTTCATATTGTAACCATACATATAATCTAGGTATCATTATTAATATTGCAGAAAATGCAATAAATAATAATTTAAATAATATTTTTTTATTGATTTTTTTTATAAACATATTAAAAAAATATATTGCTATAAAAATAACTGCACTAGTTCTTTCTCCTATTGAAAAAAACACTAAACTCGAAAATATAGTAAATAATAGCTTTTTTTTAGTTTTTATAATTGCAAAAAAAGACATTGCAAAAACCGCTTTGCATACAGTCATTGATATTATATTAGTTAACCTTAAATTATAGCACATAAATATACAGATCAATCCAACATAATATATTTTAGCGAAATAATTTGTAACCTTTTTTATAGACTCTTCCGTCATCTTCATTTGAGTAAATACAATTACAAATAAAATTAATGCAATTTCTTGTAAAACAACATACAAAGCATTACCGCTAAAGTTAATTAATAAAACCATCATATTATATGCTATAAATATAATTCCCACTTTAAGCGTATTATCTAAATGTATTTTATATTTTATTATTCTAATAAAGCAAATTGTTATTAACAGTATAATGCTCGCATATCCGAATAACTCTAAAAATCTTATTTGAATTCATTGCGTATATTAATGATATTGTTAATAGTAGCATTATTGACCAAGTATAAATTTTCTGATTTTTATCCATTTGTTCTTCCATAAACTTCCTCTAAAATATTAATTTCTTCCTTACTAGTGTTTTCAAAAAAATACTTATTATTTTTTTCTTTTTTGTCTTTTATTTTATTGTAAATTTCTGTTAAATTATTTGCTTTTATTTTTTCATTATTAATTAGTGCGACATTTTTAAATCCATCAAATATCTCATGGCATACAGGTATATCAGATGTAATTAACGGAATTCCAAAACTTGCCATTTCACACATCATTAGTCCTTGGGCATCTGTTCTAGTCGGCATTAATGCACATTTTGACTTGTTTAATATATCAATTATTTCTTCATGATTTAAAACTTTATCTATCCATTGTAAATTTTGTGCCTTTTCATTATATTCAAAAAACTTTCCCTTTCCTATCACCAAAAACTTATATTCAGGATTTCTTTTGGCAAGTTCATTCACTATATCTATTGAATATTTCGAACCGTCTAAATTAGCTCTTATTGTTATAAAATCATATTCCTTGTTTTTTTCGTAATCATAACTAAATTCTTCAAATTGTTCTCCTATTCCATTGTAAGTAATACTATATTTGTTTTCAACAATTTTAGGATTTATCCTTGTCCATTTTATAAATTGCTCATACATCCATTTGCTTACAAATATAAAATATGATTTATATGCTATTTTTGTAAAGTATTTTCGCCATAAACATAGTTTTATATCATCATATAAATTTTGAATTAATTTCTTAAATATATTTTTCTTAACGTATTTATATGGTTTTGAATAAACTTTATTGATTTTTAATACTTCATGCCCATGAAAAAAGAAAACTATTTTATTAAAATTCTCATTATATTTTTTCAAAAAAATATAATGATGCTTTAAATTTGCCGCATGCAATATAAGGATATAGTCTTTATATTTTTCCTTGTTTGCTTTATAATCTTTTAATGTTATTACATTTATTCCATCTATATTATATTTTTCTTTTGCTTTAAAATTTAGTACAGTAACTTCCATTCCTTTTTTCATATAATATTTATTTCTTACATGTACATACATTAATATTTTACTTGTATTTGATGGATAATCCTCAACCAAAACTAATACTTTCATTTAAAAACCTTTCTTTCAATTCATTCTCTTCAATACTTCTTTTTCGAAATTTTTAGCAATTTCTCTTCTCGAATATTTTTTCATAATATAATTCATACTATTTTCTTTATATTTTGTATATTTTTCATAATTTTCTATCATATATTTAAATTTTGTTTTTAATTCTTCTATGTTTTCTGCATGCTCTCCTAAATGTACTTCATCTAAAACGCTACATGAATCTCCTTTTGCTAACAAAAGTATTGGACATCCTATTCCTAATGCATCAAACATTTTTGTAGGAACGCTGTCAGTCATTTTATTATTTTTCAATGATATAAAACTGATTTTCGAATATTTTAAAATAGTATATACTTTGCAATAATCTATTTTTCCTTCTAAACTTATATTTTTTAATCTCAATTCATTTATTTTACTTTGTAATTCATTTTTATATGCCCCTTCTCCAAAAATAAGAAATTGCATATTTTCTTGTTTTTTAGATATTTTAGCCAGCTCTATTAGTGCATCTAGATTTTGAGCTAATCCAACATTTCCAATGTACACGATTGTAAACTTTTTATCTAATTCATATTTTTCTATTATATATTTTTCCATTGCAAAATTTATAAGATTGTCATCAAATCCATTTGGAATATATAATACTTTATTATTAGAGTCTGCATATTTTTTAATTTTTTTAACTTTACCTGGTGTAACAGTTGTTATATAGTCGCTATGCTTATACATAAAATTAGCTATAAATTTAAACACTTTATAATATAAACTTTTTTCATCAAAGCTTTCCATTTCTATTGCCACATCTGGCCATATATCTCTTACATCATATATCAACTTCGCTTTTTTTATTTTAGCTATCAAATATCCAAAAATGCTTATTAATGGTGGTGGAGATGTAGTTATAACTACATCAATATTTTTTAGTTTGGTTATGCCATAAAAAAAAGAGGTTATTCCAAAAATTATGTTGTTTAAGAACCTTTTTATAGTACTTCCTTTAATTTTGGAAGTACTATATGCATACAATATTTTATACTTTCTATCTATTGTAGTAATTTCATTTTTTTTGTTATGAGAGCTAGTTAATATTGTAACATTATAATTGTTATTGGCAAGGTAAGTTGCTAATGAATCCATTCTCTTAGTGCATGGTCCTCCTTCTTTTATATTAAATTCATGTGCATGAAAAAGTATGTTCATATATTCTCCTTTTTTGTAAATTGTCTTGTAACATATTTTTTACCTGATTAATTTGCTCTTTATAATTGTGCTGTTTTTGTTACTGTTTCTGATATTTCTACATTTTTTCGTACATTGTTAAAATTCTTCAAATCTTCTAACTCTTTTTGAATAGTATTTTTTCCAGCGTCCGCACCTTTAGTTGTAAACACTTCTCTTATTGTTAACATTATAACTTTTATGTCCTGTGTAAATGAGTAATTTTCAATATATTCTAGATCATATCCTATCTTTTTAAATATATCAATATCATTTCTTCCCATTGCTTGAGCTAGTCCTGTAAGTCCTGGTCTAACACAATATCTATGTCTTTGTATGTCATTCATAATATTAAAATAGTCCGGAATCCATGGTCTAGGTCCAATAAAGCTCATTTTTGCAGTAGCTATTGACCAAAGTTGTGGTATTTCATCAAGAGATGTTTTTCTTAATATCTCTCCTATTTTAGTATGTTTGTCTGCCTTTGAAAAATCATGTACATCATTTTCTGCAATCATGGTTCTAAATTTATACACGTAAAAATCTTCTCCATTTTTACCAGTTCTCTCTTGCTTAAAAAAAATTGGGCCTTTGCTATCTATTTTTATAAGAACTGAAATTATTAAAATTATTGGTGATAATAAGATTAAACCTAGAATTGCCAATACTCTGTCAAGCATAAATTTTGTTCCTGCAAATATAATCATCTTTATTCTTTCTATGTACTTTCTTTCTCTTATGTTTCCTTCTATGTCCACATATTTTTCAATATAATTTTCGTTCATAAATTTAAAATCCCCCAGTTTTAAATTTTATCTATATCCTGTTTTTTGTATTATTTTATCGCTTATTTCTTTTACTTTGTCTGTTGGTACATAATCGTCTTGTGCAAATAGTTCTTTATGTAATTGGCTTACATTCTTTTCTAAGTTTATTGGTGGTCCATACCATACTCCATTTATCGTTATTCCTTTTGTTTCGTATGGCCATCCTTTGCTATCTACAATTGAATATGATGCTATTTGTGGTATTAATGCTAATATGTCTGATTTTGTTATGTTTGTATATACTTCTGGTAATACCTTGTCTAAAACACTATTTAAGTCTGCAACACTCATTTTTTTAGCTTTATTAAAAACTTCTGTTAATACCGTTCTCATTCTCTCTGTTCTTACATAGTCACTATCTATTTTTCTTATCCTTCCATAAGCTAGAGCTTGTTCTCCTGTAAGGTTATATGTTCCTGCTGATGTTATTCCTGGTATTTGCGATGCTTCTGCTGATGTTACTGTTATTTCAACTCCGCCCATTTTATCTATTATGTCTTTTGTAGATTCAAAGTTAACTGTTACAAATTCTGTTATGTCTAAGTCTAAATTTGTATTTAGTGTGCTCATTGAAAGAGCAGCTCCGCCATAAGCATAAGCGTGGTTAACTTTATCTAATCCATATCTAGATATATCTAGATATGTATCTCTATATACAGAAACTAATTTTACTTCTTTTGTGTTTCGATTTATACTTGCTATTATTATACAATCTGTTCTGCTTCCGCTATAAGTGTTTTCTCTTGTGTCTATTCCAAAAATTGCTATGTTTCTATATTCTTTTAAGTTTTCTTCTACTCCTGCTGATATTTCTATATCTTCCTTTGATACTTTTTCGTAGTTTATTTTATTTAACTTTGTCCAAATAAAAATGCCTATTGTGGCAGCTATTACTAAGATTATGGCTATTATTATAACTAACGCTTTTATTACTTTTTTCATTTAAATACCTCTTATTTGTTTTTTCAAAATTTTACAGTTTGATTATATATATTTAGACATTTTTTGTCAATGAATTTGGTGTCTTTTTTGGGCTGTTATTTTTAAAAATTTCTTTGTACTATTTTTGTAATAAGAATGGCATTTTGCTAAGATACCTTTGAAGAAAGTGCAAACTACATGCCACTCACTTCGTTCTGGCGTTTTAAGGTAGCCTAACCTTGTTGTATACAGAAAAATCTTACATGAGATCAAGATAAAAGTCGATTTTTCCTGTACAATAAAAAAAGGCTGCCAAATTTTAAATTAATTGGCAGTCTTTCTTAAATTATTTTTATTGTGTTATCCATTTTATTAAATCCATATTTGCAGAGTCTAATAACATTTCATGTTTTGGCATTACTCTAAATGTGTAGCCATAGTTTCCACCTGTTTTTAGTTCTATTTTTGCTTCAAATGTATATTCTCTTTTTTCGTCATCACTTAAAACTAAATCCATTGGTATTATTCCTATTTTTTCTATTGTTCCATTATCCAATATTTTTCCATAGTATGCTTGTGTTTCTATGTTTTCTACATTTATATTTGGTAATGTTACTACACAAGAAACTTTTATGTTATTTCCTGCATCTATTGATATATTGTCTAAATTATTTACTTGTGCAATTTTTATGTCATCCCAATTTGCGTAAAGTTGGTCTTTTACTCTATTAAAGTCTGTAACTAATTCTAAATTACTAAAGTAATTATTTGTTATATTACATAGTGGTATGTATAGTTGTTTTGTATAATCTACAAGCATTCTTGCTGTGCTATAGTTTCCTCCTGTTGAGATTATAGAATTTTTCATTAATGTCAACCATTCTTTAGAAATACCGTCTTGTTGTTTGTTGTAGTATGCTGGTATTATTTTATTTTCTAAAGTATTGTAAATGCTTTCGCTATCTGCTATGTCTTGTTCTTCATAAGACATATATTCTGCATTTGTTCCAATTGCCCAACCATTTTTTTGATTGTATCCTTCTGCCCACCATCCATCTAGAATACTAAAATTAACTACTCCATTTACAGATGCTTTTTCTCCACTTGTTCCTGATGCCTCCATTGGTCTTCTTGGATTATTTAACCATACATCTACGCCAGAGATTAAGTGTCTTGCTACATTCATGTCATATCCTTCTAACAAGAATATTTTACCTTTAAATTGTGGCATCATAGATATTTCGTGAATTCTTTTTATTAAGTTTTGACCTTCTATATCCTTGGGATGTGCTTTTCCTGCAAATATTAATTGAACTGGTCTTGATTCATCATTTAATATTTGAGTTATTCTTTCTAAATCTTTAAATATTAGTGTTGCTCTTTTATATGTTGCAAATCTTCTTGCAAATCCTATTGTTAAAGCATTTGGATTTAGTTTTGATGTTATTTCTCTAATTTGGTCATAATGCATTCCTGCATTTTTTAGTCTTGCCGTTACATTATCATTAACTAGTTTTAAAAGTTTTTCTTTTCTTATTTGATGCTCTTTCCATAGTTTTGCATCTGGTATACTATTTATTCTTTCCCATGTTTCGTTTAAATAAATTTTGTCTTGCCAATATGGTACTAAATATTCATTATATAATTCTTTCAAGTTTGGTGCAAGCCATGTGCATGTATGAATACCATTTGTTACGTATGTAATTGGTGATTCGTTTGGTGCTATTTCTGGCCATACATCTCCAAATAGTTCTCTTGAAACAGCTCCATGTAGTTTGCTTACTCCATTTTTCTTTCCAGCTATTTTTAAAGCTAGTATTCCCATATTAAATGTTGTTTTGTTTTCTTCGTTTGGTTTCATTCCTAATTCTAAGAATTCTTCTTTAGAAATTGCTAATGAATCCCAGAATCCATCAAAGTATTTTTCTACTAATTCTATTGGGAATATGTCGTTTCCTGCTGGAACTGGTGTATGTGTTGTAAACACTGTTTTTGCGCTTACTATATCTTTTGCTATTTGGAAAGATACTTTCTTTTCCGCTATTATATTGCTTATTAATTGTAATACTAAGAAAGAAGAATGCCCTTCGTTCATATGATATACAGTTGGATTTATTCCTAATGCTTTTAGTAGCATTACTCCACCCATACCTAGAACTATTTCTTGTTGAATTCTCATTTCTTGATCTCCACCATATAGTGCTGATGTTATGTTTCTGTATTCTTCTAAGTTTTCTGGAATTTCTGAATCTAATAAGTATAGTGTTACTCTACCTACTTGTATTTTCCAAACTTTTAAATACAATTTTTTCTTTGGCATTTTTACACTTATCATTAAATCTTGTCCATCATGATCTTTTACCGGTAAAATTGGTAAGTTATTTATATCAATACTGCGATATTCTGTTTCTTGTGCTCCAACTCTATTTATTTTTTGATAAAAATATCCATTTTTGTACAACAAACCAATTGCTACTAAAGGAATTCCTAAATCACTTGCAGATTTCAAATGATCACCAGATAAAATTCCAAGTCCTCCTGAGTAAATAGGAAGTATTTCATCTAATCCATATTCTGCTGAAAAATATGCAATTTCATTACTTTTATTTTCTGGGAAATTTTTTCTAAACCAAGTGTTTTTACTATCCATGTAGTCTTCAAAATTTTCTACATTTTTGCTATATTCCTTTAAAAATTCAGGATCTTCTGCAATTTTTTCTAATTTTTCTTGGTCTACTAATTTTAAGAATTTAACAGGATTTTTTCCACATTGTTCCCATAAATCTATATCTATTGTTTTAAATAGTTTTAAAAATTCTGTATTCCATGACCACCATAGATTATTTGCTATTTCTGATAGTCTTTCTATCTTTTTTGGCAATTGTGGGTTTACTGTTATTTTATTAAATACGTACATTATAAATGTACCTCCTTTGTACTTTAAAAATTCTTCTTATGTCTTGTCGCAATATAATAATTATCTATTATAATTTTTTATTTGTCAATAGAAAATTCATCTACTTTTTATAGTTTTCTATGGCTCCTAGTGCACAAACAAATTCTGGATTTTCTGGAATAATATAATTAACATTATGCAATTTTTCTAGTTTTTTTATAACTTCTTTCAAATATGGGTGATTTGCCATACTTCCTATTATTACAACATCTTTAATGCCTTCATTTTTACATAAGAAAGCAGTCATTACTCCAACAGTTTCAAAAACTAAATTTGATACGCCTAATAAAATATCATTTGAATTTGCCTGTTCGTTTAGTTTTCCAAAATTAGAAGATGTAATATCTTTTGGTAAATTTGGTATTTCTTGAGTTGTAACATCTTCTATTTGCAAATCTATATTTTTTATATTTCCTTGCATTGATTTTTCTAAATATGTTTTAAATGATGCTTTTCCAAATAGTTTTTGTGCCACACTATAAAATATGCCACCACCTACTCCGGCTTCCTCCTAAATGTTCTATTTGGTTTTTATTTGCTTTTATAAATGCTGTTCCAGTCCCAATTGAAGCAACTATAACTTTTTCTTTGTTTGAAGCTATTAAACCTCCTAAACCTATTGATTTAAATTCGTCAATATATACAACAGGAATTTTTGAATACTCTTTTTCTTCTATTCTGCCAACACCTGTTGTTACTATTGTTTCAATGTCTTCTTGTTTAATATTATTATTTTCAATAAAATCTTTTAATAGTTTTTTAGGTTCTTCTTTTTGATAAATATTTTTATTTAATATTTTATTATTTTTATCTACTTCTATTATTTTTGTAATAGTACTTCCTATGTCTACGCAAATTGTATGCATTGTAATATTCCTCCAAAGTTATATTTTTCTAGGTCCGTCTCCTATTTCCACAGCATAAAAATCTGCATTATAACCTATTTTGTCTTTGTATCCTTTTCCTACATTTTTTATAAAATCATCTACTTTGTCGGATTCTACTATACTTACTGCACATCCTCCAAAGCCTGCTCCAGTCATTCTTGCGCCTATTACTCCGTCTTGTTTTAAACTTTCTTCTACAAGTGTATCTAATTCTTTTCCAGTAACTTCATAATCATCTCTTAAAGAATTGTGTGATGCTATCATTAGTTTTCCAAATAAGTCTATTTTGTTTTCTTTTAAAGCCTCTACAGCTTTTACTGTTCTTTGATTTTCATACACCGCATGTTTTGCTCTTTTTTGTCTTATTTCACTTTTTATTAAATATTTATTTTCTTCGAATTCCTGTTCTGTAAGTTCTCCTAATGATTTTATATCTAATTTTTGTTGTAATTCTTTTAGAGCTTCTTCACATTCTGCTCTTCTTTCATTATATTTAGAATCTCCTAAGCCTCTTTTTTTGTTTGTGTTCATTATTACTATTTTTGCATTTTCTAGTTTTACAGGAGCATATTCATATTCTAAATTAGCTGTGTCTAAGAATATTGCACAGTCTTTTTTTCCGTTTGCAATTATAAATTGATCCATTATTCCACAATTTACACCTATATATTTGTTTTCCGCTTTTTGACCTAACAAAGCTATTTTTGTCATGTCTACATCTAAACCAAATAAATCTTTTAATACAAATCCTGTTAATACTTCTATTGAAGCTGAAGATGAAAGTCCTGCTCCATTTGGTATTGTTCCTAAATATACAATATCAAATCCCCTATCTATATTAAAGCCATCTTCCTTAAGTGCCCAAACCATTGATTTTGGGTAGTTTATCCAGTCTTCATTTTTGTTATATTTTAGGTCATCTATTGTAGATTCTAATATTCCTAGATTTTCAAAATTCATTGAATATAATCTTATTTTATTGTCATTTCTTTTTCTTGCAACTGCATATGTTCCCATTGTTAATGCACATGGAAATACATGTCCACCGTTATAGTCTGTGTGTTCTCCTATTAAGTTCACTCTTCCTGGTGCAAAGTACTCTTTAATTTCTCCTTCATTTCCAAATAGTTCTTCAAATTTTGTTCTAATCTTCTCTTTCATATTTTCCTCCAAATATTATAAAATTTGTAATTATTATTTATTTGTTCAAAATTAGATATCATGTTATAAGGGAATTTTACCACAAAGTATATTTTATAATCAACTAATTATTTAAATTTGTTTTAGTTCTTTTTTATTCTATCTATTAGATATGGTATCTTGGTTTCAAAGTTTACTCCATATGCATCTTCTTTATTAGTTTTATATGTATCATTAATTG
>CAKPKG010000006.1 GCA_934167165.1 uncultured Clostridia bacterium | reverse complement strand
TACATATCGTTTTTTTAGAGTTCTAACTCATTTTAAATCTAGCGTTTTTTTACTTGGTTTTCTCCAATTTCTTTTTTGAGTACGAATACTTCAAAGTATTCTTCTTAAAGGAATTTATTGTTTATTTTTCAATGTACTTATTTGTTCTCTTTTTTAGAGAACGTTCATTATTATACTACCGAAGTTTTTAAATGTCAACACTTTTTTAAAACTTTTTTTATTTTTTAAAAGTATTTTTAAGTACAAAAAAAATTAGCAATCATTTGTTCTTTAATGCTTATTTTTTATGTCCAAAATATTACTAATTTTATACTTTTAAATAATAGTTATATAAAATATGCCTTCATATTTACTTGGTACTTTTCTATGATACCATTTTTATTATTGTTTGTCAACAACATTTTAGAAAATATTTTCATTTTTTCAAAATATTTTATTATCTTATTGGATGTCTTATTATTAGGCATAATATTAGATCTAATAACATTACTGATATTATGCTTGTATAAATAATCTTCTTATTTTTAGCACTTATTGTTTCATTTGTTTTATTTATGTATGGTTCTATTAAATATATTAATCCTAGTCCTCCAACAGCAAAACTTAACACAGATCTTAAGCAAACCTGCCCATCTATATTAAGAAACAATCCAGTATAGTCCCACCATCTTCTGTGCCAAACTGCCACCATAAACTCTCCAACTATAAGTTCCAATATTCCAGTAACAATTGCCATTCCTATAAATAGTGGTATTGGATATTTTCTAAATTTTTTTAAAAGTAGTACTATTAAAATTGCCCCAAATCCATACACTGGTACATATGGTCCATATAAAAATCCTCTATTTTCTAATATATTTTCTGTAACTTTATAAAATATCATTTCATAAATCCATCCTATTATACTAGCCACAAAAAATATACATATTAAATTATATATTTTATCTTTATTGTTTATTGCTTCCTCTTTTACTACTTTAGTTCTTTCTTTTATTACTTCCATTTACTTTTCCCTTTTTACTTTTTTTATTTTTTCTCTCTTATTAAAATAATCGGTGTTAATTCCTTTCCTTGTCCAGATGGATTATCTTTTATAAGTCCTTTTAATTCTTCATCACTTAATTTTATATCAGATGAGTGTCCTAGTACTTCTTGCCCTAAATCATTAGCATCAACTATCATGCAACTCATTCCTAGTTTTTCTTTTATTTCATCACATACTCTGCTAGGATTTTCCGGAATTTTTATTCCAATATCTCCATATTCTTTCCAAACGTGATCATAAAACCCATCTAATCCGCTTACTTCTTGTCCTACAATCTCGTAAAACACACCTTTTTTACCAAACAATTTTGTGACTGCACTAGCTATACTAGCCCATAAAACTTTTAACAATCCCACAGTATCTATTGCATATTGCATTTTTATTGTTTCTCCAACTCCAACTCCAGTATCTGGATGTGAAGCAAATTTTGATAAAAACTTTGCCCAAAATCCTATTTTTATATCTTCTCTTTTTACTACTCTATTTTGGCATAAAGCAATTATTTTTTCACTACTAGAAACTATATCGCCTTTTTCGTATATTGGGCTTACATATTCTTTAAATATGTCTATATAATTTTCTCCTTGTTTTACAAATCTTGTTTTTATTGCATGTCTTAAGTATGTTTTTCCATTAACTTCTATCTCTACATTTTTCCCTTCATTTGCAAAAAACTCCATATTAGTCCCACCTTTTTATTAAATTACGAAATCATTATAATTCATTTTGTTTATTTTAGCAATAAGTATTGGATAAATTGTAATTTCACGAAGTGCGAAGTGGGATGTGCGAAGTGTGAAAAATAGAGAAAAGCCTACGAAGCCTTGACCATATAAATCCCACTTCTCACATCCCACCTCTCACTTCGCACTTCGTGAAATTCCAATTTACCCTTATCATTTTTCAGTATTTATTGAATATACTTATTATATATTTATATATGTAGGAGATTGTTATGGGGTCAAAAGGTTTAGATTTTAAACATAAAGAAGTTGTTAATATTGTAGATGGCAAAAGATTGGGGTTTGTTCAAGATGTTACAGCTGATTTAAATAGTGGTGTTATAACCTCAATTATTGTTCCAGGAAACTCAAAACTAATTAATTTATTTGCTGGAAATAATGATATTATAATTCCATGGCAAAACATCAAATGCATTGGAGAAGATATTATATTAGTAGAAATAAATAAGGAATACTCTTAAATGTATTCCTTATTTATACATCTTTTTTATTCTTTCTATTGCACTTTTTTCTAGTCTAGAAACTTGAGCTTGTGATATTCCAATTTCTTCCGCTACCTCCATTTGTGTTCTTCCATTAAAAAATCTTTTTGTTATTATAGTTTTTTCTCTTTTGTTTAATTTTTTCATTGCCTCTGCAATTGTTATATTTTCTGCCCATAGTTCATCTGTGTTTTTAGAATCTTTTACCTGATCCATTATATATATACTTTCGCTTCCTTCGTTATATACTGGCTCTTGAAGCGAAAGTGGATCTTGTATTGCATCTAAACTAACTACGACCTCTTCCTTTTCTACTCCTAATTCTTTTGCTATTTCTTCTATTGTTGGTTCTTTTTGCGTTTCTTTTACTAACTTTTCCTTCACTTGAAGCGCTCTATATGCTAAATCTCTTACTGATCTGCTTACTCTTATTGGATTATTATCTCTTAAATATCTTCTTATTTCTCCTATTATCATCGGAACTGCATACGTACTAAATTGCACATTTAAACTGATGTCAAAATTATCTATTGCTTTTATTAAACCGTACACATCCTATTTGAAATAAATCATCTGCATTTTCTCCTCTTCCCCCAAATCTTTGCACCACGCTTAACACTAATCTTAAATTTCCATTTATAAACTCTTCCCTTGCTATCTCGTCTCCATTTTTTATTTTAATTAATAGTTCTTGTTTTTCTTTATTTGATAGTACAGGTAATTTTGCAGTATTTACTGACGCAATTTCTACCTTGTTTATCAAATTTAAAAACCCCCTTTTAGAAATAATTACTAATCTAATTATTTCCAAAAGTCTCATTTTTATTCTACACAAATGTATTCTTTTATGTTTTCAAACTTCGATTCGCCTATTCCTGGCACATTTTTTATCTCTTCTATATTATTAAATTTGCCATGTTCCTTTTTATAATTAATTATTTTTAACGCTGTTGATGGCCCTATTCCAGAAAGTGTTTCTAACTCTGTTTGATTTGCTGTATTAATATTTATTTTTTCTTCTTTCTTATTATCACCTTCTATTATAATGTCTTCTCCTGCTTCTTCTTTTATTATTTGTTCATCTTCTTCATTTATATTAGGTATTTTGATTTTTTGTCCATCTTTTAAACTATATGCTAAATTTACATCAGCTATATTAGCCTCTTCTGTAGTTCCTCCTGCTTTTTCTATGGCATCTGAAATTCTTGCTCCTTTTTCTAGCTCTATTATCCCTTCATTTTCCACTTCTCCTGTAATATGCACAACTATTTTGTCTTCATCTATTATTTCCTCTTCTTGTTCTTTTTCTTCAGCTATTGTTTCAAGTTCTGAATAATCATTTTTTTGTGTTTTATTAATAAAATAATAACCTATTATTAAACACATAAATATTATTAAAACAACTACAATTACTTTTTGTTTTTTACTTAATATTTCCATAAAACCTCCTTAAAAATATTGTTTTTTATTACTTTTTAATATATGATATTGTTATGATTTAAATTGGGGGGGAATAAAGATATGCAAAAGAAATTTATAAAAAAGTTTTTACTCTGTATGGTTCTTTTTTCTTTAATAAGTATATTTTTTGCACAAAATGTATTTTGCGCAGATGATGAAAATTTTAGTATAGATTCTTCTTCTGGAGTTTTAATGGATTTATCTTCTGGTAAAATATTATATGAAAAGAATATGAATGAAAAAAGGTACCCTGCTAGTTTAACTAAAGTATTAACAGCAATTGTTGTTTTAGAAAATTGTAAATTAGATGATACTGCAACTGTTAGTTATGATTCAGTTATGTCTCTTTCTTCTGGCTATGTTACAGCAAACCTTCAGGTTGGTGAAGAATTATCAGTTGAGCAATTACTATATGTTCTTATGGTTGGTTCTTCTAACGATGCAGCTATAGTGCTTGCCGAGCATGTTGCTGGCTCTCAAGAAGAATTTTCTAATTTAATGAATGAAAAAGCTAAAGAAATTGGTTGTTTGAATTCCCATTTTGTTAACCCAAATGGAGTTCATAGTGAAGATCACTATTCTACAGCTTATGATTTGGCTTTAATTGCAAAATACGCTATGCAAAACGAAGAATTTAGAAAGCTTGTTTCAACAACTTCTTATAAACTACCTGCAACTGCAAAATATGAACGTGAAGATAGACTTTTTACAACAACAAATAGTTTATTAATAGTGAATAATAATGATAGAGCTGACAATTATTATTATAAATACGCAACGGGAATTAAAACTGGTTTTACAACACCTGCGGGTAATTGTTTGATTGCTTCTAGTAATAAAGATGGTTTTGAGCTATTAACAGTTCTATTGGGGGGTGGCCAAACCTCTGAAGGATTAAGCCAAAGATATTTAGATACAATTTCTATGTTTAATTATGGCTATTCTAATTATTTTATGAGAGAGGTAGCAAAACAAGGTTCTGTTGTGCAAACGACTGTAATAAATAACGCTACAAAAGATACAAAAAAGCTTGATTTAGCTTTATCTAAAGATATTACTGTTCTTATCAAACAAGCAGACAAAAATACACAATTACTTCCAGAAGTTACTTTAAATGAAAATCTTAAAGCTCCAATAAAAAAGGGGGACATTGTAGGAAAAATAAAATACACTGTAGAAGGTATAACTTATGAAGCAGATTTAATGGCTAATTCTGATGTAAAGCCAGCAAGAATCTTTTTAAAAATATTAATATTTGTTATTATTGTATTGTTTGTAATACTATATTTGAAATCTAATAAGAAAAGAAAGAAAAATAAAAGAGTTAAATATTATAATGGGAGATAATTAAATTATCCCCCATTTTTTTATTAATTACTTGTTGTATTAGTGTTTTCTGTTTGGTTACTTTCTGTGTTTCTAAATAATCTGTTTACAACTTCTTCTGTTTCCTTTTTATCATTTAGGAAGAACCATATTCCGTTTAATACTTTTGATTCTCCTGGTAATTGTTCTGTTTGAATATTGTCTATATTCATATTTACTATATAAGGAATGTAATTTTTTAATTCAGAGAAATTCATATTTGTTTGAATATATTTTTCTGCTAAGTCCATTATTTTTCCTATTTCTTTTACATTTTTTAATTGTACTGTTTGTTTTAGTATTGTTTTTATTAATTCTCTTTGTGTTCTCATTCTTCCATAGTCTTCAATTCCATATTCATATGGATATGTAGAACCATTGTTGTTATGTCTAAATCTTACTAACTGTTCAACTTTATCTCCATTCAATTTTTGAATACCTTTTTGTAAGTGAATATATAATTGTTGTGAATCGTCATCATAATCCATATTAATTGGAACATCAAACTCTACTTCTCCAATTATATCAACTAATTCTTTCAAAGCTTTAGTATCAATTAATACATATTTACTTATATTAAGTCCTGTAACTTCATTTATTGCTTCCATTGTTTTTTCTGGTGTTGAACCATTTGAATAGAATGAATTTAATTTATTTCCAGCTTTTGCTCTGTTTGTATTTTCTCCTATAAATGTATCTCTTGGTATTGATAGCATTGATGCTTGTTGTGTTTTTGGATCATATGAACATACTATCATAGTATCAGAAGATCCTGTGCTTTCTCCCATAATTAAAACTTCTAATTTATCAAGATTTTTTAAAGTATCTTTATTGTGTCCCAATAATGCTGCAAGCCAATTTCCATCTAAATCATGAACTCTCTTTGCAAATAATCCTCCACATATTCCTAATATAATCAAAATAATTATAAATATTTTCAATCCAATATGTTTTTTCTTTTTGTTTGCCTTTTTCTGTTTTTTTACTTCCACATCTACTTTTTCATTTGTTTTACTATGTTTTCCCACTTTTGATCACTCCTAAATAAATAATAGCTTATGTAATAGTATAACAAAAGCAAATATAAATATCAAGATTTATATTTGCTTTTTTCTAATTTATAACATTATTTTTGTAATTATATTATTATTATACATCATTTTTGTAAGTCTTGCTTCCTCTATTTTTTTACTTGTATTTTCTTTTAAAAGTGGAGATGCCAAATATATTATTGCCAATATTACATATACAATTAACACTCCTTTTACAAGGCCATAGACCGTTCCCCCTAGCTTATTAAATTGCTTTAAAATTGGAATTTTTTCTATTAAGGTTGCTAATGCAGCTATGAACTTTAATACTATTCTTGCAACTATGTACAAAATAAGGATTGTGCATATTTCTATTAATTTTGTTGTTAATGTTTCTGCTATATTTTTTATAGAGTCATTTGTATTTTTTATAATTCCACTCGGAAGATTTTGGGCCTCAACTTTATCTTCTGGTTTCATTCCTTCTGGCGTAATTTTTTCTATAATTGCATTTTCAATTTTATCATCTATTGTAGTATTATTTATTACCAATGTAGAAACTGGTTTAAATAATACTAATGCTATAATTATTGCAATAAAGAATGATGCAATTTTGATTGCTACTTTTATTAATCCTTGTTTATATCCTATAAACGTAAATAAAGCAATAACTAAAATAACTATTAAATCTAATATCATAACTAAAATTCCTCCTATAAAGAAATCAATTCTATTTTTCCTTTGGAAATAACTCCTGCAATATTGCTATTGAATATTACGTTTTGAACTTCCTTTGAAGATTTATATCTTTTAATTAGCCATCCATTGCTGTTTACAAACAGCACTTCTGTTCCAATATTAATACATATTATATTGTCACTTATATATACTTTTTTAGGATTTTGTTCTATTTCATATGTAATAACATTGCCTATTTTGTTTGTATCTATAATTTGCATTTGAAATGCTTTTCCTAAAAAGCCTTCAGATTTTTTGATAACTTTTATAATTTTTGAATTCAAATTTACATCTGCAAAAAGTACAGTTTCATTACTAAATTCAAATGCTCTTGTTGTATTTTTATTTTTTATAATTTCTACAAATTTATCATACATGCAAGCTAAATTATCTTTTTGATATTGTATATTAATTACTAAATTGTCACTATCTGGTTGATATGTGTATACTACAGCATCATCAGAATTTTTGCTTGCGCTTTCTATTGATAAAATCTCTATTTTTGATTGAACTAATACCCCAGAAAAATCTGCTTCTGCAATTGCTAAATATTTGTTGTCATCAGAAATGTCTGTATCTATAACACTTGTTGTGGAAAGTCCTCTTTTAAATAATTCCTTTCCTGTGTTGTCATATGTTTCTATTATACTTTTATAACTTGTTCCTGCAATAATTATTGATACATATCCATTTTTATTTACATTAAGAGCCTTAATTTCCCCTTCTATATCTTTATGCCATAATATATTTTTATTTTGAATACAATATATTCTTTGCCCATTTTTTTCTGCTATATATAAATAATTATTATTTCCTTCAAATATAGGTGTTGATATTTGTACTTCTAAACTTTGCTCTTTGTTTCCTGTTCTATTATAAAACTCCAATGAGTTTTGATTTAAAATTACAATATATTTATTATGTGCAAACACATTACTTTCTTTATTTGCCTCCAAGTCTATTGTTACTAAATTATCTGATTTAACTTCTTTTCTAAACACATATTTATCAAAAACATTTCTAAATTCTTCATTCTTATTATATATAACTATTGTAGCAATTACTATTGCAATTAATAAAATAAAAACAATTAGTTTTGCTATTTTTGATTTATTAATTTTTCTTTCAGGTCCTTTTCCATTTCCGTTTGTTCTTACCATCAAACATATAATATTCCATAAATCTACACCCATTTTTTATATTATATATTACTTATATCAAAACGCTTTGTTTTTTTCAAGGTTAATATAAAAATTATTTGTATTATTCCTAAATAGCCAAATATAGGATAAAGTAAATTTATTAATCCAGAAAAACTAAAAGTGCTTATTAATATAGAAATAGTACAAATTAGCATAGATAAAATCACATAACTTTTTCTTTTTTTAGTGCAATTAGTTAAAAAACCATATCCAGCAGAAATCGCTGACGTAAATATTGCAACCAATATTACAAGTCCATAAATATATTTGTATGCATTTCCTAAAAGTCCTGCAATGTATACGATTGGTATTTCTATATTATTTAAATCTTTTATAAATACTTGCATCAAAAAATATATTACTGCTGAAAGTATTGTCATTATAATTGTAACCATAATAAATATTGTTGTTATCTGTTTCTTGTTTTTTATCATATCTTTTAAACTTATTAAAATAGGAATTAAAATTATGCTATTATAACTTGCATACAAAACACTACTTAACAGCCAGTTTTTATTACTTAAAATTTCTTGCGTAAAAACTATATTGTTAAAATCAATTTGTTTAAAGCCTAACCAAATAACTAGAATTATTAGTGCTGGTATTAAATATGTATTTGTTTTTACAATTCCATCTATATTTTTAGAAAAAGTTATAAATGATAATATTGCTATTATTACTCCTCCATATATTTTTGAAATTTGAAACTCTTGAAAAAAATAGCTGGCAAATCCTGTAACCATTATAAAAAATGATATAGCTAAAAATATATTTATAATATTGTTTATTGTAAGTAACAATATTTTATTGTTTTGCAATCTGTCTGGAATAATAGTTTTTATAAATTTATTATAATCTATTTTTCCTGCTTTTAACGAAATTGATAATGTTTTAAATATTACTATGCCAAGTAATAAACATGATATACATATTCCAAATAATCCTTTTATTCCATATATATTAAAAAAAGTATATATTTCTTGACCAGATGCAAACCCCGCTCCTATTATAGTTCCAATAATTACAAAACTCACTTTTAAACATGCCACTTTTCTAATCACCTTACCTTTATTAATGTATATGTTGGTATATTAATATTTATTTAGAATATATTTTTTTAGGTGATTATTTTGGATTTTATATACCCATTTTTTATAGCTTTTATTCTAGTTTTTATATCGGAACTTGGTGACAAAACTCAACTTATTGCATTGTCATTTTCATCAAAACTAAAATTTTATGTAATTATATTAGGAGTAGCACTTGGCTCATTTTTTAGCCATGGTATTGCAATTTTGTTTGGAAGTTTTTTAGGAAATATAGATAACCCTATATTTCAAAATACTTTAAAAATTATTACATATATTTCTTTTATTATTTTTGGAATTATAACAATAAAGCAAAAAAATTCTAATGACAGCACCTCTTCTAACACTAATAGCAGAATGCGAAAGAATATATCCTATATATTGTTTATTGCTTCTAGTATTGCTATTGGTGAACTTGGTGATAAAACATTTCTTGCATCAATTGGTCTAGGTATACAATATCCATGTTTTAAAACAATGCTTATTTGCGGAGCTATTTTAGGTATGATTGTAAGTGATTCTATTGCTATTGTTTTTGGAAAGCTATTAAGCAAAAAAATTTCAGATAATATTATTAGTTTATTCTCTGGATTGCTTTTTCTAATATTTGGGGTTGCTGGATTTATTAATTTTATTTATTAATTTTGTTGTAAATGTCTTGACTACCAAAAAAAAATGTGTTATCATATTACTCGTTCCAATAAATGGTCCGGTAGCTCAGCTGGATAGAGCAACGGCCTTCTAAGCCGTGGGTCGGACGTTCGAGTCGTCTCCGGATCACCAAAAAGAACCTGTTAAAAACAGGTTCTTTTGTTTTGCTATTTTACTTTAACTGCATGTAACACTACTCTATACTTTGTATTGTCTGCACACGTTGATAGAGTTAATATGCTGTCTGTTTCTTTAATGTCTACATTAAAGTTCTTTTTACTTCTGTTTTTTATATTTTTTATAAATTCCTCAAAATTTGATATGTTAGTTTGTAAATAATATTCTTCTACCTCTGTTTGATAAACAGAAAATACTTGATATTTACAATACTCTTTTTCTGTAATTAGTGTCATATATTTATTTCCCTCATTATTGTACCATTCTTCTTTAATAATATTTTTTAAGCTTGCAAACATACTTCCATCTTTCATATTGTGCCCATATATTATAATATTTTTATCAGTACCATCAAATTTATTTCTGTAGTCTGCAAAAATCCATCCTGCTTTATTTTTTTCTTTATTAAAATTGTGTGTTAAATAATATGAATTATCAATTCCTTTTACTACTGGAAAGTCTATATCTGTTCCATTTACTTTTATCCATGCAATAGTATCAGGATTTTTTTGTTTTAGTTTCTCAAAATCTACTCTATATTCCTCATCGTTTGAATTTGTTCCATCATTCATTACAATATTTTCTTTAATTTCTGACATTATCTCTTTATTCTTTTTATTACTTTTTATCCACTCAATAATTTTTATTCCTGAAAATATTATAACTGCAATTAATATAATTTGAATAATAAAAATAAATATCTTACCTTTTTTTTTCATTTGGACCTCCTTTATTGGGATGAGCTATCTTTTAAATATACTTTATTTATATCACAGAATACTAGCTTAAACAAGATTTATTCTATTCAATACATATCTCTTTATGCCAACTTTTTTCTTAAATCTCTTGAATAATTACGAAAATAAAGCTATAATATACAAGTATCATAAATTTGCGCTTGTAGCTCAGTTGGATAGAGTGTTTGGCTACGAACCAAAAGGTCGGGGGTTCGAATCCCTTCAAGCGCACCAAATGAACTAATTTACAGCTTTAGCTGTAAATTAGTTCATTTTTTTAGTCTGAGGGATTCGAAAAGGACGTGCCTGAAAGGCAAAAACAATCCCTTTGGATTGTTTTTAGGACGCGGCTCGCCGAATCCCTTTTGGATTTCTTTATAAATCTAATCTGCACACTTAGCTGTAAATTAGTTCATTTTTTAGTTTTGTAATTAAAATTTATATAAAATGCTATACTTTAATTTCTTACAAATAATGTGCCAAAATTCCCCGTCCCCTTTGGCATTTAAAATGTGTTAAAAGTAACGCCCCAGGTTTTATTCAAAACCTAGAGCGTTACTTTTATCTTAGGATACTTAATAACATTCTCAAGAATGAATCATCTTGTTTTTTAGATTTTTTTTCTTCCTCAATTTGAGCATGGGCGTCTTTCATTATCTTATCTTCATTAGATGAAGCAAGAAAATATATTTTCCTTTCGCCCTCAAATTCTTTGTGAACAATTTTGAATTCTTTCTCAAGGTATTCATCTATTTCTTTAGAGCACCTCAAGTAGGGAATTAGATTGGGGTTGGAACTGGTAACCGCATATTCATAAGAAATAACCTCATTCGCAATCCTAATCGCTTCTTTTCGAATGTATATCTGCATTACTCTTTCCTCTGTTTGCGAGGAAAAATAATACAGATAAGTTGTCTCATCAAGTTTCTTATTTGTTATTCCATACTTGTGATACAAGCATTCATGGATAGATCTTATCACGTGATCATCGCTTTTTCTTTCCTCTTCAGATTCTCCAAAGGTAATTCCATGGTTTGCAACCATCAATGCAATTTCTTTTGCACGAGATTGAACCATGTCCTTTCTTAACAGATGTTCGTTCCGTTTCACTAGAACATTCCTCCTAAAAAAATATTTGCAAAGCATTGCTTTGTCTACATAATTATACTATTTACTAACTAACTTGTCAATTCATGACCATCTTGTCACTTTATAGTCACTTTTGTAAGTTAATATATTTACAGGTGATAATATATGAAGAATTTAAAGAAATTTTTAATTGTAATAATATTAATTGTATTAAGTATACTTGCATTATTAATTGGACAGGGCTATAAAATGTACAAAGAAGCAATATCTACTATGCCATTGTCCCAAAAGGTGGAAAGCATAAAATCGCAAAAAGATTACACAAGTTTGTCTGAAATTCCTAAAATTTATACAGTTGCTGTAATCTCTGTAGAAGACCATAGATTTGAAAAGCATCATGGCATTGATGTAATTGCAATTGCAAGAGCAGCATTTAATGATATTAGAACAATGAGTTTTGTTGAGGGTGGAAGCACTATAACTCAACAGCTTGCTAAGAATATGTACTTTACTCAAGAAAAGAAAATAACAAGAAAAATAGCAGAGGTATTTATGTCTTATGAAATAGAAAAAAATTATAGTAAAGATGAAATATTAGAGTTGTATGTTAACACAATATACTATGGAAATAATTATTATAATATTAAATCTGCTTCTTTAGGTTATTTTGACAAGTTACCAAAAGATTTGAATAGCAGTGAATGCACAATGCTTGCAGGAATACCAAATGCACCTTCTTTATACAATCCAAAAGCAAGTCCAAAGCTAGCAAAGCAAAGGCAAAAACAAGTTATACAAAAAATGATTAAATATGGAAATTTAAATAAGGAAGATGCAAATAAAATTTTAGATAAAAATATTTAATAGTCATTTTAGAGTCACTTTAAAATATTATAATACGTTTTGAAAAATGTAATAGCATATGTATATGCTTTAATAAAAAAAGAAAGGATAGAAACTATGGAAATTTTAAAAGTAGAAAATTTAGTTAAAACTTATGGTAAAGGCGAAAACCAAATCAACGCTGTTGATAATGTTTCCTTTACAATTGACAAAGGAGAATTTGTTGCTATTGTAGGCGCAAGTGGTAGTGGAAAGTCAACTCTACTACATTTACTAGGAGGTGTAGATAGACCAACTTCTGGAAAAGTATATATAGATGGAAAAGATATTTATTCTTTAAATAATGATAATTTAGCAATATTTAGAAGAAGACAAATTGGATTAATATATCAATTTTATAATTTAATACCTATATTAAATGTAGAAGAAAATATTACATTACCTTGTGATTTAGATGGAAGTGAAGTTGATAAAGCAAGACTTTCAGAAATGCTAAAAACACTAGGGTTAGAAAACAGGAAAACTCATTTACCAAACCAATTATCTGGTGGTCAACAACAAAGAGTATCAATAGGTAGAGCAATGATAAATAATCCTGCAATAATGCTTGCAGATGAGCCTACTGGAAACTTGGATTCAAAAGCAAGTGAGGAAATAATTTCATTACTTAAACTTTCAAATAAAAAATTCAATCAAACTGTTGTAATAATTACACATGATTTAGAAATTGCAAAAGAAGCAGAAAGAGTTATTACAATCGAAGATGGAAAAATTATTAAAGATGAAAGAAATTAAAAAGGAGTAATACAATGAATATTTTAAATAAATTTACAATAAAAAGTTTAAAGCTTAATAAAAAAAGAACAATTGTTACTATTATTGGTATTATGCTTTCTACTGCTCTTATTTGTGGCGTTGCTGGTTTAGTTTCTAGTTTTCAAAACTCTCTTATAGACTGGGCTAGAACAAATGACGGAAACTATCACGTTACTTTTAAAAATGTGGAAAGTAATAAAGCGCAATATGTAACAGAAAATCAAAAAGTTAAAGATTATTTTATCTCTTCTTCTCTTGGTTGGGCCAATTTAGAAGGAAGCAAAACAACTAACAAACCATATTTACATGTTTTAGCTTATGATAAAAAGGCACTAGAAAACTATGGTGTAGTATTAACAGATGGTAGATTGCCTCAAAATTCTAATGAAATAGTAATTACAGAAAGTGTATTAACAGGAGCACGTGTTTTTTTAAAAATTGGAGATACAATTACTTTAAACATTGGAACTAGAAAAAGTAATGATGACTACTATTTAAATGACGACGCTCTATACACTGAAGATGATGAATCTATAGTAGATACGAAAGAAAAAACTTATACAATAGTTGGCTTTATGGATACTCTAGACGTTGAAAATCTTTACTCTCCCGGTTATTCAGCCTTAACATATATGGATGAAACCCCATCTGCTATTGATATATCTGTTTTATATAAATCTCCAAAAGAGTATGAAAAAACTACAAAAGATATTTGTAAAACCTTAAATTTAGATTTTGATGAAGATATATATGTAAATTCAGATTTCTTACGTTTTCAAGGCATTATGAGTTATAACATGCTATATGTTTTATATACCATAGCAGGAGTTGTTATATTTATAATTGTTATAAGCAGTGTATTTGTTATTAGAAATAGCTTTAGCATATCTGTTGCAGAAAAAAACAGACAATATGGAATGCTTTCTAGCGTTGGCGCAACCTCAAAGCAAATACGAAAAAATGTAATATTTGAAGGAATGGTTATTGGATTAATTGCAATACCTCTTGGAATTTTACTTGGAATAGTTGCAATAATGATTTTGTTAAAAATAGTAAATTACTTACTTGCAGATATGCTTTCTGGCCTTTGTTTTACTTATAGCATAAACCTACTAGCAGTGCTTATATCTGTAGCAATTTCAGTAATTACAATATATTTATCTTGCTTAATTCCTGCAAGAAGAGCTGCTAAAATTTCTCCAATTGAATCTATTAGAGGAAATAATGATATAAAAATTAAAGCTAAAAAATTAAAAACCTCAAAACTTACTAAAAAGTTATTTGGAATTGGTGGAGTTATTGCTAGCAAGAATTTAAAAAGAAGTAAGAAAAAATATAGAACAACTGTAATTTCGTTAGTTATAAGCATTTTCATATTTATATCATTATCTAGCTTCTTGACTTTAGGAACAAAAACAAGCCAATTTTACTACATGGACTTTAAGTTTAATGTATATGTGCATAGTTTAAATGATGCTAATACACAAATATATGAAAAAATATCAAAACTAGAAAATGTAGATAATTCCGCATATTGTTATCAATCAAGTTTAGACATTGATAATATCAAATATGCTTCTGAATTTGGTAAGAAATTTTTAGAAAATGACCCTCAGCCTACTGGAATCGCATTTATGGTATATAACAATGAATATTTTAAGAAATATATAAAAGAAATTGGATTAAAAGAAAGTGATTATAAAACAGCAGTAATTTTATTAGATTATGACACATTCTACAATGAAGATGGTAGCAAAACTGTTGACAGAATATATTCTTTAAAGTCTGGGGATAAAGTAAATGTAAAATCTGGGGATAAAGAAAAAAACTTAACAATATCAAAATTTACAGATGTAAAACCTATGGGACAGGAAGCTGTATACTATGATCATGGAATTATAGTAGTATCAGAAGATTATATTAAAGAAGTATTTAAAGAAGATGTTAATAATTCAGATTATTATCATTTATCAGATTTATTTATAAAATCTTCTAAGCCACAAGAATTAGAAAATACACTTAATGATTTAATAAAACAAGGTGGAGATTATTATGGCCTTACTGTATTTAATTATGAAACATATATGAAACAAGAACAAAGAATGTTACTTGTTGTAAAAATATTCTTATATGGATTTATAACAGTAATAACATTAATTGGTGTAACAAATATATTTAATACAATAACAACAAATATGATACTTAGAAGTAAAGAATTTGCAATGCTAAAATCTGTTGGAATGTCTTCTAAAGAATTTAACAAAATGATAAGATTAGAAAGCATTATGTATGGAACAAAATCTCTTTTAATAGGAATACCTTTAGGAATACTTGGTTCTTACGGAATGTACAAAGCATTTGCACAAGGAATAGATTTAGGTTACACATTACCTTTACCTGCAATTATTATATCAATAGTTTTTGTATTTATAATAGTTGGAATAACAATGAAGTATTCATTAAATAAAATAAACAAGCAAAATATTATAGAAACAATAAGGAAAGATAATATTTAGTATTAAAAATGTATGGGCACTTTATATTTAGTGCCCTACATTTTTATTAAAGTCTATGATATAATCTTGCAAAGGAGAAAATTATGAAATCTATTTTAATTGTTGAAGATAGCGAGGCTATTATTAAAGGTCTAAAATATTTATTAGAACAAGAAAATTTTGATGTAACTATTTGCAAAACCGCTGAAGATACGATGAATGTTGTAGGAACTAAAACATTTGATTTGATTATATTAGATATCACATTACCAGATGGAAATGGCTATGAACTTTGCGAATACATAAAAAAATATACAGATATTCCAATAATCTTTTTAACAGCTAGGGACGAAGAACAAGATGTAGTAAAAGGTTTGGATATGGGAGCAGAAGATTATATAATTAAACCTTTTAGAAATAGAGAACTTCTTTCTAGAATTAATAATGTACTTAAAAGATTTAATAAAGAAAACAATAAAATAATATATGAAAATATTGAAATAGACTTGGATCAAAAAATAGTATATGTAGAAGGCACAGACATCGAACTTACGGCATTAGAATTTAAAATATTAGTTTTGCTATTTTCAAATATAGGCAAAGTAGTAACTCGTGAACAAATCCTAGAAAAAATCTGGGATGTAGCAGGTAATTTTGTAAATGACAACACCCTTACTGTATATATAAAAAGAATTAGGTCAAAACTTGGAAGCGCAGATTGTATAAAGACAATTAAAGGAATTGGATACCAAGTGCAAGGAGGCCAAAAGTGAAATTACAAAAAAGTAAAAGTTTACTTACAACAATACTAACAAGTATTATAATTATATCCATTTTTATAGGTATATTTCTAATTGTTTTACACATTCAAAACAAACATTATACCAAAATAATAAATGCAAAAATAAATTTAATTGTTAATACTGTTGTGAAAAACTATCCAGATGTTAATGAAGAAGATATTTTAAAAATACTAAACACTCAAAGTAACTATGGTGAAGATATCTTAAAAAAATATGGATATGATAATGAAGTTTCTAACATAAAAGAATTACAAGAAGAAATGGAACATGCAAAAACTCAAGATTTAATTTTAATAAGTTTATTTGGACTACTTTCACTTAGTGCATATTTAGTATATGTTGCATCTCAAGAGAGAAAGATTAAAGAAATAAATGAATACATAAATCAAATAAATAATAAAAACTATACTTTAAAAATAAAAGATAATAAAGAAGATGAATTATCAAAACTTAGAAACGAATTATATAAAACAACTATTATATTAAAAGAAGCCGCTGAAAATAGTAAAAAAGAAAAAGAAGAATTAAGCACAGCACTTGCAGACATTTCGCATCAATTAAAAACTCCTTTAACATCAATACGAATAATGCTTGATAATATTAATGATAATCCAGAGATGTCAGAAGATGTAAGAAATGATTTTATTTTAGAAATTAGCAAACAAGTAGATTGGATAAGTTCTCTTGTTATATCTCTTTTAAAAATTGCAAAATTTGATGCCGGCACAATAAAAATGGAAAATGAAAAAATTGATGTTCAAAGATTGATAAGTGATGTAATTGATAGTTTGGCTATTTTAATTGAAGTTAAAGAAATTAAAATAGAAACTAATATAGATAAAAATTCTACTTTTGTAGCAGATTATAAATGGCAAAAAGAAGCTTTAATAAACATCTTAAAAAATTCTATAGAACACTCTCCACAAGGTTCTAAAATACTTATAACAGTTGAAAACAATAGTGTTTTTCTAAAAATAAAAATACAAGATTTTGGCTATGGAATTGATAAAAAAGACTTAAAACATATATTTGAAAGATTTTATAAGGCTAAAAATAGTAGCGAAGACAGTATTGGAATTGGCCTATCACTTTCAAAAGCAATTATTGAAAAAAATAATGGATATATAAAAGTAGATTCCGAACTTGAAAAAGGAAGTACATTTGAAATAAAATATATGAAATAAAAATCCATTACAATAAAGTGAAAGGACTTAAATATAAAAATATTTAAGTCCTTTTCTTGTTTATTTATCTAACATCTTCATCATCTGACTGAGTTACACCTACTTTTTTCTCTTCTTGCTCCACATACTTCTGTTCTAATTCTTCTGGTGTAATCATTCTCCATTCTTTAACATTAAATGGTCCACCTGGTAATAGTCTAACATCACCTATTACTGCAAGACTTACAAATGATAAATTCATATATGGGTCTATTCCCTCTTTCACTTGTGCATTTTCTTTTAATGCTTCCATTTTTTTAATTACAGTATTCGGATTTTCATCTGTCATTAATCCTGCTATTGGTAATGCTAAGCTTGCTTTTACTTCTCCGTTTTCTACATATATTTTTCCACCTTGCATTTTAGCAATTTCATTTGCTGCTTTTGCTATATCTTCATCATTTGTTCCTGCAAGTATCATATAATGTGAATCATGTGCAACTGTTGTGCCAACAGCTCCTTTTTTTAATCCCATACCTTTTAAATATGCAGTTCCCATATGCATTGTTCCCTTATGTGATTCTATTACAACTACTTTTATAATATCATTTTCCAAATCATAATCTTTTGCTACACCTGCATCTGTTGTTATAATCTCTCCTGGAACCAATCCAATTACTTGTTTTGCTTGCCATTTGCAACTAATCTCTTCTACTGTAACTTCTCTCATGTTTATTGAATTTCTTACTCTTTCCTCTAGTCCTTCTTCCACTTCATTTTTAGGCCACTCTTTTAATCTTTCGCTTGTCATTTCTTCTCCGTTTTTATATACAGAATTTATTTCTACTGATTTTATATCATCTAAAACTGCTAAATCTGCTTGTCTACCAACTTCTATCTTTCCTAAATTTTCTAATCCGAAGTACTCTGCAGCATTTTTTGTTGCTGTAATATATGCGTCTTCTGGTTTTACTCCTAAACTTATTGCTTTTCTTATAATCGAATCAATATGTCCTTCATTTTTTAATTCTTCTGGATGTTTGTCATCTGTTGAAAACATACAGCAATCTCTGTATTCTGGCATATTCATTAATTTTGCTAATGCCTCTAGATTTTTTGCTGCTGTTCCTTGTCTTATCATAATGTAAAATTCTTGACCTAACTCTTTTGCTACATTTATTTTTTCTATTGCTTCTTCAATTGTACTACATTCGTGGTCTGATTCTATTCCTGCTGAGATATATTTTTTTAAATCTTCGCCTGTTAAACCAGGTGCATGTCCATCTACTCTTTTTCCTAATTTTTTTGCTATTTCTATTTTTGCTAAAACTTCTGGGTTTTTAAATATAACTCCTGGGAAATTCATCATTTCTGCTAATCCCAATATTCTATCTGGGTCTAAGTCAAAGCATTTTTTTGTTGCTTCACTATCCAAATTTGCAAAAGATTCATCAAACTCTGTTGCTGGCACACAAGATGAAACCATTGCATATACCGATATAGGTAAGTTTTTAGTCTTTTCTAACATATATTTTATTCCATCTATTCCACATACATTTGCTATTTCGTGTGGATCTGTAACTACTGCTGTTGTTCCATGTATACTTGCTATTTTTGCAAAATCTTCTGGTGAAATTACAGAACTCTCCAAGTGTATATGACCATCTATAAATCCTGGTGTTATGTACTTACCTGTTAAATCTTTCTCTTCCTTTCCAGAAAAATTTCCATTTATTCCAACAATTTTGCCATCCTTTATTGCTATATCTCCTTCTACAAATTCTCTTTTGTCCGCATCTAAATATTTTGCATTTCTTAATACTAAATCTACCGTTTGCATAATATCCCTCTTTACTTATTTTTTTAGCTTTTTAATTATATCACAACTTTATGTAAATTGTAAACTTTTATCTTAATTTTCTTATATCACAAAATATATTGCTTTCATATAATGTATTATGTATACTGTGGTGGTGAAGTTATGATTTTAAATTGCATTGTTCTCGCTCTTTCTGTAAGCATTGATTCTTTTGGTATTGGAATCACTTATGGAATAAAAAATACTAAAATTACTAATTGGTCGAAATTAATTTTATTTACTATTTCATTAATAGTTACAATTATCTCTATAAACTTTGGAAAAGTTGTATCTAGAATATTTTCTCCTTTTTTTGCTAATTTTTTAGGTTGCTTAATATTAGTTGCAATGGGAATTGTTTTTGTCTTTCAAAGTTTAAGTAAAAATAAAAATGTTGTAAAGCCTTTAAGCAAACAGAAAAAATATAACTTTTTTATAAAATGGCTTGGAATAACAATTCAAATAATTAAAGACCCAATTTCTTCTGATTTTGATAAATCAAATACTATAAGTTCAAAAGAAGCACTATATCTTGGAACAGCACTTTCACTTGATTCACTTTGTGTAGGTATTGGAAGTAGTATGTTAAATATAAGTTCATATTTATTCCCTTTACTTGTGGCATTTTTTCAACTATTATTTATTTCTTTTGGAAATTTTATAGGTAAAGAATTGAAAAATTCTTTTAAAATAAATGATAATGTATGGTCATTTATTTCTGGAATACTATTAATTTTAATAGGTTTACTTAAATTTTTGTAAAAAACTCTTGCATTGCTAAAAAAAATGTGCTATTATTTATAAGCACGTGATTTTTAAGTACTTCGGGGTGTAGCTCATTTGGTAGAGCGCGTGGTTTGGGACCATGAGGTAGCACGTTCGATTCGTGTCACCCCGACCACCTTTTAAAAAGGTAAAACGTAGTAATAGCAAGTCATTCAAGACTTGCTATTTTCTTTTACCTATTCAATCTGATGGATTTTAATTGTGCCAAAATTCCCCGTCCCCTTTGGCACTGGATTTTATAAAATAATCTTAGCATTAATTGTAATAAACTCTAAAACCTTTTATATTATCCGTGGAATATTTCTTTAATTTTACTTATAATTTTTCTAAATAGAGATTCCTTATATTCTACCATTGCAACTTGATTTGTAACAATTTTTCTTTTCTCTTGCTCTTGTATATTATTATTCCTATCTTGAAAAACATCAGTATTATATTTTGCTTTCTTTTCTTCTTCCAGTTTTCTATAATAATTATCCTTAAAAGCTTTTATTTTTTCTTTTTGTAATTCAGTTGAACCAAACTTTTCAAACAATCCAAATAATATATATTTTGTATCATCTAATAATTCTTGTTGTTCAAAAGTTTTAGAAGTATCATAATAAAACTCATAATCTTTATTACAATTCGCTGTTAAGAATTCTATATATTCTTTTGGGATTTTATTATAATCTTCTTTTATTAAATTATTTAAAATAATTAAAACCTCTTTATATGCATTAGCATAATTTGTTTTTACCATTTTACTCTTCTCCCTGAGTTTGTCCTTCTTTTATTTTTTCTTGCATTTTAACACCATTATCTAATACTTCAATAGCCTCTATAGCTTCTGCTGGATTAGAAGTAAAGTCATCTTTAGTCTCCTGTCCTATTTGATTAAGTGTAAGATGTGTAGCATTTCCAATTTCATATTCACTAAATGGCAATTTTCCATCGTAAGTAATTCCATTTTCAACTACTTCCATTAATTCTTCTCTGCTTTTCCCTTCTCTTATTCCTTCTATTATTTTTTTTATATCAGCAGTTAATAATTCTTTTGTTATTGGTTTAAATTCAGTTGATTTAGTATTTTCTATTGAATTACTAACGGCCTTTGTTAAAACACTTGAAATTACTGCTGACAAAGATGGGTCTTGAAGTATGTAACCTTTTAAGCTGTGTTCTCCATTTCCATAATGAAAATAATATCCTTCATCATAGTAAATTGGCCCACTCGCTTTAGCCTTCTCTCTTATGCTTTGTGACGCACTTACATCCGGATCATTAACATCTCCAACTGATATACATGTTGATTCCACCTTTTTTTTATCAACAAATTCCCTGTTCATTTTTATATCTGTTGCATAGCAAATTACACACATTTGAGATTGTATTTGACTTATTTCTTGTTCACTATATCCTAATTCATTCATTCTATTTTTTAAACATTCTTCTATTCTTAATGCACTTCCAGTTGCTCCACAATAAGTCATTAGATTAACATTTCTCATATTTCTCATAGCTTGTAAAACATCTATCTTTTTTCCATCATCTTCTATAAGTGGAAATAAATATTTTTTGGTAAATTCATCATCTAAGTTTTCTTTTCTTGAAATACCATTAGACATTTTCTTACCTTTTATTCCAACTTTTTCAGAAGGTTCTCCGTATGCTACAGATAATATTTTTCCTTGAAAATCCTCTAATCCTATGCCTGAATTTTCATTATGATTAGTTCTTAATCTTAAAGCCTCCATTCCTTGATTTAAAGCTCCATTAATATCTTTTTCCCACATTGCAATAGCAATCATACTTACTAAACATGGACCATCTTTAAAAGGATTTTCAGATTGTTCTAATAATTTAAGACCAAACTCATTTTTATCACTTTTGGGTACTTTTTCATATAATCTATACATTCTTTGATTTTTTGTTTCTTCTTTTATCATTTCTAGCATACCTTTTTGATTTAAATATTTCTGTCCTTTTGAATTTATTAATGCTGTTTCTCTCATAACTTTAAAAAAATGTTCTTTAGTTATATTAGGATTTATTTGTCTTACTGCTGCGAATATGCTACCTAAAATAGTTGTTGGGAAACTTGCTCCACAAACACTACCATAATATTTATCTTGATCTTTATAGTCTTCTTGTATTCCTGTCATACCTGTACATGGAATTAAAACCTTATCATCTAGATTTCCCATTACTTCAATTTTTTTCTCCATGCCATTTCCATTAATTTTACCACTTTTAATTGTACTAATAATCTCTTGTGCTATTTCATCTAGTTCTAGTCCTTCTCCATTATCGCTATATCTTCCCCATGCACAATTCTTCCAAAAATCAGCTGTATCAAAATATTCACACTTTTTATCTCCATCTAATTCATTCAAACTATTTTGAATTATTTCTGTTTCTTGATTAAATGATGGATTAATAAGTACATCTAACTTTATATTATGTTCTTTCATATATTTCAAAATATGTTCATAAGCTTCTTCACGTTTTACACCATTAAGTTGAAATAGATATAACTGAGATTCTGGAATCACTCCACATTTATTTCCTGCTGCAAGGCACGCTGTTGTCTTTCCATGAAAATCATCTTCACTAAATTCTATTGAAGGATTAATAATTATTCCTTTTTCTTTATCACGATAAATTATTATTTTTGTAACATCTCTGCCTTCAAATTCGTGTAGTCCATCTACCTTAAAATATGAATCAATTATTCCAATACTGGCTGTATTTTTTGACTCAATGTTATGAATGTCTTGCATTTTATTCGAAAATTTACCCTGTTCTATAATTTCTTCAATTCCTAAATCTCTTATTTGTTCTTCTGAAAAGGCTTCTTTAACAAATGTTAATCTTCTTAAATTTTGTTTTGATAAACTTATCTTAATTCCTTTTAAATCTCCAACATCAAATCCTATATTAAAAACTGAGCCATCAGGTTCTTCACCACCTAGAAATTTGGACAGATATCTTGCAACTGCTTTTTCAAGCATTTCATCAGTAAATTCACCCTTTCCTCTAATTTCATGTCTCAATTTTTCAATTTCATTCATAAATTTTTTTCTCCTTCATAGCTCATAACTGTTACTTTATAAATTGTATTTTTAAAAATTATTATATCATCATTATATCATCAATTAAACAATATTACTATTTATTTTAATAATATTAGAAATAATTCTAAATGAAATATTATGTTTTTTCAGTATTTTTACTAGTTCTCCTAATTCTGTCTTATTGCCTTTTAGCTCTTCTAATTTTAATTCTTTTACTTTTAAAAACTCCTTTACTAATTTGTTGCGCACAACTCTTTTATCTTCTTCTATATCTATAAATCTATATTCTTTAGTATTGGTAAAGTTGATTTTTTTATAATTTGAACATTCATATTCTTCTGCTTTATTACATACTCCAGCTTTTACTGGATTATCATAAATATATTTGATGCAATTATGTAATTGTTCTTCGCTATATATTCCTTCTGCTTTGTATCTGTCACGAAATACATATCCTATCCTTTTGTATTTTTTATTATAATATAACCCATATCTAGTGTTAAGGCACTGCATGTATTTACTAGGTTTACATTTTTTTGAATTTATAGTACAATGTTTACATAATGGTTCGCTCGGCACCTACCTAATTAGGAGGTTATATAATGAATAGAAAAATTTCTGAATACAAAACTGCTTATGCATCAACTTGTTTGGATTTGGATAAAAAGGTCCAAAAATTAATTGCAGAAGGATTTCAACCTTTTGGGAATCCATATAAAGGGAACTCTGGATTCCTTCTGCAGGCAATGGTAAAATACGTAGAATAAACAATTAAAGAGACCACAATAAAGCCGAGCTGGTCTCTTTTTATATTATTTTTTAATCTATCAACTTATTTCTAGCAATTTATCCACACTTTATCCTTTTGTGCCAAAATTCCCCGTCCCATTTGGCATAACTCAAAAATGACTAGCTTAATTGCTAGTCATTATATTTAAATCTTCTATTATATATTCTGCTGTATCTGGCATTACAAATTTTTCTGTTAAGAATTCTAATACTTTATTTATTTTTTCTTTGCTATCTGTTATATTTTCTATTCGTGTTGATTCTGGTTCGTAGTTTTTCATTTGTTTTACTATTTCTATTCCATATTTTTCTTCTAATATTTGATAATACTTAATTGTTCCAGTAGTATGTTCATTTTTCATAACTGTACTGGCATAAAGTTTTTTCATTTTCCTCCCCCTTTTCCTTCGTATTGCCTTTTATTATATATTTGTTATTCCGAAATTACAAGAACTTTCGTGTACCAGCTTTCGACAATTATTGCACAATACATTTTATTGATATCCTTTTGCTCTTAGAGAGTACTCTATTTCATTTATCCTTTCCATTATTGATACAAACAGCGGCTTAAATACTATATTCATATTTTTTATTATATTTATTGTATTTACTTTAAATCCTTTTACAAGTAAAACATATTTTATTCTTTCTAGTTCTTCCTTTAATATTGGAATAAAGCTTATTGCTATTGTAATTATCAGTCCCAAATCCTTTGGATTTACTCCTAGCAACTTTAATGGATATGCTAGATCCTCTATAACTGTAGCGAATTCCATATATGAAAGCATTTTTGAAAATATGTATGTCATAATACACACCAAAATTAATTTAATTCCAATTGTTATAGCATAATTTATATTAACAACAAAAGCATTTATTATTGCTGTTATTAGTACAAATACAAATATTTTAGTAATATTATTTATTAAATTTTTTAAATTAATTTTGTATGCAATTATTAAGATAATATCTATGGCTAAAGCTCCGATTAATGCTATATTGCTTTTTACAAAAAATATTAAAATTATATATGTTAAAAAAAATATAAATTTAATTATATTAATTATGTGTTTTAATTTCATTTTTTTGCTACCTCTATTATTTTGTTAGTTAATTCTTCTTTTGTCCATTCTTCTAATTTTATTTCTATTCCATTTTTTCTAAACTCATATAACATTTTAGCAAGACTTGGTATTTTTATTTCGTGTTCTTCCAAGAATTCTATATTTTCTAATATTTCCTCTTTATTAAATTCTTTTATAATTTCTCCTTTTTCTAAAACTACTACTCTGTCTGCGGTTAGAATTTCATCCATTACATTTGTTACATAAATTATTGTATATCCTTGTTTTTTTAATGTTTTTATTATTTCGTATACATCTTCTTTCCCTTCTGAATCTAGCATTGTAGTAGGCTCATCAAAAATTATATATTTAGGATTTACAGCTAAGACTCCTGCAATAGTAACTCTTTGCTTTTGTCCCAAAGATAGTTCATAAGTAGGGCTTTTTAAGTATTTGTCCATTTTTAGTTTTTCTAATGATGTTTTTATTCTAATCTCTTCATTATCTAATTCTAGATTTTTTAAAGCAAATGCAATATCATCATATACATTATTAAATATTATTTGGTTTTCTGGATTTTGAAATACCATTCCTATTCTTTTTCTTAAGTTATAAAATTCTTTCTTGTTTGCTGTATTTATATTATCAACAGTTATTTTTCCATACTTTGGCTTTAACAAACCTGCTATCAATTTAGACAATGTTGATTTTCCGTGAGCCATTTTTGCCGATTACTGCCACGAACTCGCCTTCTTTTATTTCTAAATTGATATTTTTTAATACTTCTTTACCATTTTTATATTTAAAATTAACCTCTTTTAGTTTAATCATTTTTTAATACCTCACATACAGTTTTATAAACATAAAAGCTTCCAACTATTAAAATTACTCTGTCACTATATGCTTTTTTACAAATATTAATTGCATCTTTTAATTCATATTTATACATATTTATATCATTTAAATATTTTCTTGCTTCTTTATATAGCTTTTCCTTTGATACATATCTTTTTTTGTCATTTCCACTTGTAAATATAAATATTGAATCTTTTTCTTTACATATATTTTTGATTATTGTTTTATAATCTTTTGTTTTTAAAAGTGAAATAATATATACTTTTTTACTGTGTGAAAAGTATTGTTCAACATTTTGTCTTAAATTGTTTATAGCATTTTCATTGTGTCCTCCATCAAATATAATTACTGGGTTTTGACTTAAAGTTTCAAGTCTTGCTTTATGCACAACAGTTTTTAGTCCATTGTAAATAGCCTCTTTAGAGATTTTGTATCCCTTGTTTTTCAAAATATCAATACATTCTAATACTTCTGCTGCATTGTTTATTTGAGCTTTTCCTTTTAAATTAATTTCAACATTTTTATATTCTCTATAATCAAATTTTTGTAAATCTAAAGTATATGAGTAGTTTTGTATTTCATCTGAATTTACCAAATGCAATGTTGCATTCTTTTCCCTGCAAGTGTTTTCTATAATACTGTTTACACATTCTTCTTGCTTAGCAAATACTGTATCTGAATTTTCTTTTATTATTCCTGCTTTATGTCTTGCAATTTCTTCTATTGTGCTTCCCAATATATCTACATGGTCATATCCAATGTTTCCTATAATAGAAACCATTGAATCCACAATATTTGTACAATCAGTTGTTCCTCCAAGACCTGTTTCTAATATTGCAATATCACAATTGTTTTTTGCAAAATATATTAAACTAAGTGATGTAATCGCTTCAAACCATTTTACTGGAACTTTATGTGTTTTATTATAATTAGTTATTTCCTTTGATAGTGGAATTAAAATTTCTTCTACTTCTTCATCTGCAATCTCTTTATTATTTATATATATTCCATCATTAAATCTTATTAAATGTGGAGATATGAATTTTCCTACTTTATATTCTGTATTTTCAAGAACACTTGCTAACATTTCGCATATACTGCCTTTTCCATTTGTTCCTGCTACATGAATTATTTTTAATTTTTTTTGCGGATTATCAAACTTTTCCATTAGATATTTCATAGCATCTAAATTAGGATCTTTTGTAAATTTGCTAAATGTATTTAAATATTCAGCTATATTCATTGTTTCTTCTTCATAAATATATTTTTTTGCAAATGGTCTTAATGCTTTTTCTAATAAATAAATTGTTATTACTTGTATTGGCAGCATAATTGCTTGTGTTGTTATTCTTGTTAGGATTACTGCTATGTATGCTTTTCCATACATAATGTTTAAAAATGCAGATTCTATAACAACTTTTACTCCTATTTGCACAATTAAACTACTTAATATTAATTTAAAAATAAATGTTTTGTCTTTTATTTCTTTATTTGGATTTTTGTATAAGAATATTCCATATATAAATCCCATTAACCCGGCTGTTATAGTAAAACCTGGGAAATATGCACCAAATGGAAAAATAAGTGCTCCTATTAAATCTCCTAATGCTGCTACAGCCAAACTATATTTAGGTCCTAAATACACACCACATAGCATCATTGGAATAAAACTAAAACTTATTACTAGAAATGAAGTTTTAATAGATAAAAATCTTGATAGAACTAGCAGTATACTTAAAAACATTGCTGCTAATATCAGTTTTTTTGTTTTTGTAATTGTAAATTTGCTCATAAAAAAAGCCCCCTTTTAATTTTGGAGCTTCCACGTTAAATAAAGACTACTCTTTGTTTAATAGCGGAATGCGAAAATAAATCAGCAAAGCTAAAAGCTTTTTCGTTTACTAACAACTTCCCGTTTAGTAACACTTAACTATTTATTCTCTACTCTATTCTTGTCTTATTTTATCAGATTTTGTAGTATATTTCAATATCTTTTTCTCACTTCATTAAATTAACTAATCTGCTTGTTCCCAATCTATCTGCACCAAATTCTACAAATTTTGCTGCGTCTTCAAAAGACTTTATTCCTCCTGCTGCTTTTATTTTTACAGTTGTTCCTTCTAATTCTCTTTTAAATAATTGTATATCTTCAAATGTTGCACCACCTGTTGAAAATCCAGTTGAAGTTTTTATATAGTCTGCTCCAGCATTTTTTACAATTTTACACATTTTTGTCTTTTCTTCATCTGTTAATAAACAAGTTTCTATTATTACTTTTAAAACTTTTTCACCACATACATTTTTTATGGCTTTTATCTCCTTTTCTATATCTACATATTTTTTATCTTTTAACCATCCTAGGTTTATAACCATATCAATTTCATCTGCCCCTTCTTCTATTGCAGACAAAGTTTCATAAACCTTTACATTTGTTGTATTATACCCATTAGGAAATCCTATAACTGTGCATACTTTTAATTTATCACCAACATACTTTTTTGCGTCTTTTACGTAGCTTGGTGGAATGCAAACAGATGCGACATTATATTTTATTCCATCATCACATATATTTTTTATTTGCTCCCATGTTGCAGTTTGAGCAAGTACTGTATGATCTACTTTTTTTAATATTTCATTTTTGTTCATGATTATTCTCCTCTGAAAATTTTTGACAAATTGGATTTTCACAATTGAAGTAAGAAGTGTGATGTTGGAGGTGGGAGGTGGGATTTATTGCAAACGTTGTAGGGGCAGGCCCTGTGTCTGCCCCAAAAAGCGGGTGAATTCAGGGCAGTCCCTAGAATTCCCCCTCACACAAATTCCAATTTATCATATTTATTATATCATAAATTTTACTATTTCATAATATTATATTTTAGGTGATTATATGGAAACATTAAGTTTAGGTTCAACTGGTCCTATAGTAGAACTATTACAAAGTACTTTAATGAAATTAGGTTTTTATTCTGGTAATATAGATGGTAATTTTAGCCTTTTAACACAAGTTGCTGTTAGAAGATTTCAAAGAAATTTTAGATTAACTCCAGATGGAGTTGTTGGCTCTTCTACTTGGGATGCCTTGTTTCCATATATAAATGGTAGAACTTCATATACTATAAAACAGGGTGATACTTTGTATAGTATTGCAAATAGTTTTTCTACAACTGTAAATAGAATTATTGTTGCAAATCCTGGTATTTCGCCAAGCAATCTGCGAATAGGTCAACAAATTACAGTTCCTTTTGGAAATATTGTTCTTACAAATATCAGTTATAGTGCAAATATATTGCAACTTAATATTAATGCACTTTCTAGTATATATCCATTTTTAGAGATAGGTTCAATTGGTTCTAGTGTTCTTAATAATTCTATTCCATGCATAAAGCTTGGAACTGGTGATACAGAAGTTTTTTATAGTGCTTCTATACATGCAAATGAATGGATTACTTCTCCTTTGCTTATGAAATTTGTGGAAAATTTTTGTTTAGCATATGTTAATAACTCAACTTTGTTTGGTTACAACATTAGAAATATTTTTAACAATACTTCTATATATGTTGTTCCTATGTGCAATCCAGATGGTGTAAATTTGGTTACTGGCCAAACAAAACCTAATTCAAGTATATATAATAGTGCTAAAGCTATTGCAAATAAATATCCTTCTATTCCATTTCCTAGTGGCTGGAAAGCTAATATTCGTGGAATTGATTTGAATTTACAGTTTCCTGCTGGTTGGGAAGAAGCTAAAAGAATTAAATTTGCACAAGGTTTTACTTCTCCTGCTCCACGAGATTATGTAGGTTCTGAACCTTTATTAGCACCAGAAGCTATTGCTATATATAATTTTACTAGACTTCATAATTTTAGATTAATACTTGCTTATCATACTCAAGGTAAAGAAATTTATTGGCAATTTCAAAATTATGCTACTCAAGAGGCAGAGCAAATTGGTGAAATTTTTGCACAAGTTAGTGGTTATGCTTTAAGTGAAGTCCCTTATAACTCTAGTTTTGCAGGATATAAAGACTGGTTTTTACAAGAGTATAGAAGACCTGGATATACAATAGAAGCAGGTCTTGGTGAAAACCCGCTTCCTATTAGTCAATTTAATGATATATATAATGATAATATTGGAATATTAGTTTTAGGAGCAGTTTTATAACTGCTCCTAATTATATTTTTCTAAATTTTTATTGCTTGGCACTTTAGTTGATTCTCCATTCTAAAATCTATTTTTTCCCTAATTTTATTTTTATACTATACGTCTTTTTATTTCTTAAAACGCTTAAGTTTACTTCATCTCCAGCTTTTTTTGAGTAAATATATTTCCTAAGTTCACTCATTTTATTTATATCTATGTTATCTATTTTTGTTATTATATCTCCCACTTTTAAGCTTGATGCATTTGCTGGCCCATCTTTATTTATTTGAGCTACATATATTCCGGAATTAAATTCTATTCCTGTTTCTAAATACGGTACAACATTTTTGTCATAAGCAAATATACCTAAATATGCCTCTTCAAAATTTCTATTTGTAACAAAACTTTCTATAATAGGTTTTACAATATTAATAGGCACGGCAAAACCTATTCCTTCTGCTTCATTTATTTTTACTGTATTTATTCCAATAACCTCTCCATTTGTATTTATTAATGGCCCTCCGCTATTCCCTGGATTAATTGTTGCATCTGTTTGGAGTAGGTCTTCCATATATGACTCGTTACTTTCCTCTTCTATTTTTATCGTTCTATTTACTCCACTTATAATTCCAGAAGTAACAGTCCTCTGAAACTCTACCCCAATCGGATTTCCTATTGCATATGTGGTTTGTCCCAATTTTACATTATCTGAATCTCCTAAATTTAAATATTGTAATCCTGTTGCATTTATCTTTACAATTGCTAAATCTAGGTCACTGTCAGCCCATACCACACTCCCGTTATAACTTTTTCCATTTTCTAATGTTATATAGCAATTGCTATATTTGTTACCTGCTACATGCCAATTTGTAAGAACATATCCATTTTCTGAAACTATCATTCCTGTTCCCAGTCCTAAATCAGAAGCACTATTATTTAAAAATATTGAATTCCCTTTATTTTTTATCTTAGAAATTCCAACTACACTTTTTGTAATACTTTCTAATACTTCTGTTATATTTTGCTCTTCTTTTTTTGTTTCATTTTGTGAGAGTCTAACTGCAACGTTATTATTATTTTCATCAGTTGAATACACATCTATATTTGTATACATGCTGTATATAAACACACTACTTGCTGCAACCACTATTATTAAAAAGATTAAACTAATTATTTTTTTTAATTTGCTTTCTCTTTTCTTGTATTCGTACATTCCTATTCCCCTCCTTTACCATATTCCTATATTATATTTTTTCCTTTTTTTACTATTTTAATCATTACATTTTAGTAATTTATTCATAGAATAAAGCAAGCTAAGTCGCTCTTTATTCTCGCCAATTTGAGTTTTCGAATGTAAAGAAAAAAACTTATAGCAAATTTGCTATAAGTTTTGCATTTTATATCAATTGGTTTAACTATTTTTATTATCTATTATGTCTTTATATATATTTATTAAGTCATTTATAACTGCTTCTTGTGAATAATTATTTTGAGCATATTGAGATAGTTCCAATCTATTAAAAGTTCTGTTTCCATTTAATATTTTTGATATTTCTTTTTCTAGCATAACCTCGTCTTCTACATCTACTAAAGCTCCAACTTTGTCATTTATAAAATCTGTCATTCCTCCCTTGTTTGTAGCAACTACTGGAGTTCCACATGCTAGTGCTTCTATTGCGACAAGACCAAACCCTTCTACTCTTGAAGGAACTGCTAAAACATCTGCAATATTGTATAGTTTGCTTAAATTTTCTTGTGTTTGATCCCCTACAAAAGCAATATTTTTTAAGTTTAGTTCACTAGACTGTTTTTTTAAATCTCCTAAAAGTCCTCCGCCTCCTGCAATTATTGTTATTGTATTTTCATCATCATACATGTTTGCTGCATTTAAAAGTACATCTATTCCTTTGTTTTCTGTTAGTCTACCTGCATATAAAACTATTTTTTTATAGTCTTTATTTATATTAAACCCTTTTAATACTTCTTGCTTTTTTAAATTTTTTAAATGAAATATTTGTGTATCATATCCATTTTTTAATGTTATACTTTTGTTTTTAGCTTGTGGAAAATTCTCTAATACAACTTCATTGTTCTTTTTAGAAATAGTAATTATTTTATCACAATTTTCTATTGCCTTTTCACAATAAACTCCAAAACTATTGTCTATGTTGTATCCCATCATATCTGATCCGTGTGAAGTTATAGCAGTAGGTAAATTATATTCTGTAACTATACTAGACCATATCCAAATATGTTGAGTATGTATAATATCTGGCTTAAAATTTTCTATTTCCTCTTCTAATACTTTTCTAAATTCTTCTTCATATTCTTTTAGTTGCTTTTGACTCAAATTATAAAATACTACATCACTTGTAGGATATTGGTCAAAACATGGCACATTAAAATCAAGTTGTCCCTCTATATTATTTTTATATTTAAAAAATATTGGATGTATTTCTATATCCCCCATATCTGGAAATACCAAACTGTTTGCAGCTGTAATTACTTTTATATTATGTCCTGATTTTCTTAATGCTTTTGCTATGTTCATTGTATATATACCACTACCTGAACCAATAAAAGGTGAATGATTTATTATAAGTATTTTCATATGTCCCCCATTTTTCTATTAAATTTTATCTGTTTTTACAATTTTATCATTTAAAATTCCTTTTAGCAAGCCAATTATTGCTGATTTGCCTCCCCGCCACATAGTATTTTATGTCGATAATTGTTGTTATTTGACAAGTTTATGTCAAATTGTTTACATTTATTTGTGTTTTATGTTACAATTTAGTGTAATAGTTGATTTATAACGATTTTAACGATATATATAACTTGTAAATATATAATAAAAAGGTGATATTATGGAGCGCAATATGTACAATTTAACGAATCCACAAAAATCAATTTGGCTTACAGAACAATTCTATAAAAATACGCCAATGGAAAATATCACAGGATGTGTAACTGTATTAGAAAAATTAAATCTTAAAGCTTTACAAAAAGCTATTAATTTGTTTGTGGAAAAAAATGATAGTTTTAGATTAAAATTTATATTAAAAGATGATAATGTTTTTCAGTATTTGTCTTCTTTTTCTGAATTTGAAATTGAAAATGTTTTAGTAAAAACAAATCATGATGTAAAAAAACTTGAAAATCAAATGTCAAATACTGTTTTTGAAGTTTTAGATAATCTATTATTTTCATTTAAGACATTCACTTTCCCAGATGGGCATGGTGGTTATATTTTAACTGCTCACCATCTAATTTATGATGCTTGGACAGCAAGTTTAGTTGGAACTGAGATTATAAATTATTATGAGAAAATTATAAATGCAGAAAGTTTGGATGATATATCTAATCCTTCATATATAGATTACATTGTTTCTGAACAAGAATATTTAAAAAGTGAAAAATTTAAAAAGGATAAAGAATTTTGGAATGGAATTTTTAATTCAATTCCAGAAATAGCAACAATTCCAAGTGTTAATTGTAATTCTCAAGAATTGTCTTGCAAATCAAAAAGAAAACAATTTATTATTCCAGAAGAAACAATTTCTTTAATAAATAAATTCTGTAAAGAGAATAAAGCCTCTATTTTTAACTTTTTTATGGCTGTTTTTTCACTTTACATATCAAGAGTATCATCTTTAAATGATTTTACTATTGGTACTCCTATATTAAATAGAGGAAACTTTAAGGAAAAGCAAACAACAGGTATGTTTATTAGTAATATTCCTTTTAGAGTTTGTGTTAATAATGATATTTCTTTTGCCCAATTTTTATCTAACATTTCTATGGACTTTTTAAAAATATTTAGGCATCAAAAATATCCTTATCAATATTTATTAGAAGATTTAAGAAAACAAGATTCATCTTTGCCAAATCTTTATAATGTTGCATTATCTTATCAAAATGCTAGAACAAATGCTCAAACCTCTTCTGTTAAATATGAATCTGAATGGGTTGAAACTAATTATATTGCTGATGATATGGACATTCATATTTATGATATGAATGATACTGGAAATATAAATATTGCTTATGATTATTTAACAAGCAAATATTCTATTGATGATATTTGTTTTATTCATGCTAGAATTTTGCATATTATTAATCAAATTTTGGAGAATAACGAAATTAATTTAAAAGATATAGAGATTGTAACACCGGATGAGAAGAAAAAATTATTATATACATTTAATAATACTCAAATGGATTATCCAAAAGATAAAACAATTTCGCAACTTTTTGAAGAACAAGTAGAAAAAACACCTAATAATGTTGCAGTTGTTTTTGGTGATCAACAATTAACATATAGAGAATTAAATGAAAGAGCTAATAGTTTAGCTAATTATTTGATTAACATAGGCATTAAGCCAAATAACAATATAGGTGTACATTTAGAAAAAAGTATAGATTATATTGTTTCTATTATTAGTATATTAAAAATTGGTGCAACTTTTGTTCCACTTTCTGTTTTGCATCCTAAAAAAAGAATCGAGTATATTTTAGATGATTGTAAAGCCCAATTGCTTATTTCTAATAATGCTTTATCACAAAATATAAATTATTCTTGCAAATATCTTAATATAGAAAGTTTTAATTTTAATCTTGAAAAAGCTAACATTAATATTACTACTTCTTCTAGCACAACAGCTTATATATTATACACCTCCGGTTCTACTGGAAATCCAAAGGGTGTTACTATAGCTAACTACTCTCTTATTAATCATGTTTATGGCATAAACAAGAAATTTAACAATCAAATTTCTTGTAATGACAAAACCTTAAGTGTAGCAAATATGTCTTTTGATGCTAATATTCAAGAAATATTTATTCCACTACTATTGGGTTCAACTTTGCATTTATTATCTGACAATAGTATTTATGATATAAAATTTCTTGCTAATTATATTTATAAGAACAATATAACATTCACATTTTTACCACCAAATATACTAGACGAAATTTTCAACTTGTTAAAAGATTTTGATAATCTTTCTTTAAACAAGCTTTTAGTAGGTGTAGAATCAATAAAATATTCTACATTAAATAAATTCTTGACATTAAATAGAGATATACAAATTCATAATGGTTATGGTCCCACCGAAGCTACAATATGTTGTATCTCATATATGTATAGCACTTCTAATGAAATAGATAGCTCTAATTTTCTACCTATTGGAACTCCTTTGGCTAATACCAATATACTTATATTAAATGCTAGTTGCAATAAGTTACAGCCATTTTACACTCCTGGAGAGATCTGTATTTTAGGTGATTGCCTTTCTTCTGGATATGTAAATAGTTCATTAAATGAACGGAAAATTTGTTGTTTCGGACTATTATAAAAAAGTAATGTACAAAACTGGAGACTACGGTTATTTTCTACCTGATGGTAATATTATGTTTGTTGGCCGTATAGATAATCAAGTTAAAATAAATGGTCATAGAATAGAGCTTCAAGAAATTAATAATATTGTACAATCTTATAACTCAATTAATAAGAGTATTTCTATTGTTGATAAAAAACATATTATTTGTTATTTTACTGCTGACAAATCTATAAATATTAGTTTATTAAAAGACTTTTTAAAAAAATCTTTGCCTTACTATATGGTTCCTTTCAAACTTGTGCAATTAAGTGCTTTCCCAATGACTCCAAATGGCAAAATAAATACAAAGGAACTTTTAAACATGTTAGATTACGAGAAATCTAATTCTATTAAGTTGCCTACTAATAATACTGAACATACAATTTACAAGTTGTTTTCAGATTTATTAAATATTAATAGTTTTAGTGTAACTGATAACTTCTTTGAATTAGGTGGAGACTCTTTGTCTGCAATTAAATTATCTCTAGAATTGTCAAATATATTTACTAAAGATGTGTCTGTCCAGGATATTTTTACCAATCCATCTGTTGAGCTTCTTTCAAATCATATTAAAGCTCTATCCCCAAGCACAGAGACTATTGGTATAGAAAAAAATAATGCAGACTCTTCACTAGCTTCTTCTGCTCAGAGGAGAATTTACTTTGCTTCAACTATTGCTGGAGAAACTTCAATTTTATACAACACACCTGGTGGAGTTATCTTTGATAAGCCTTTAAATACAAAAAAATTAGAATCTTGTATTAACAAGCTTATAAATAGACATGAATCTTTAAGAACCAAATTTGATGTTAAGGATAATGAAATAGTTCAAACTGTAGTAGAAAAAATAGATTTCAAATTAGAAGTATTAGAAAAAGCTATAGATGTTAGCAGCCTAAACGATGAATTTAATAATTTTATTAAGCCATTTGATTTATCAAAAGCTCCATTATTTAGGTTAAAATATATTAATCTTTCTGATGGTAATTCTGCACTTTTTATAGATATGCACCATATTATCTCTGATGGAACCTCTTTAACTATATTTGTAGAAGAACTTTGCAAATTGTACAACGAAGAGGATTTAACTCCATTAAACATAACTTATAAAGATTTTGCAAATTATGAAAATACTAAATTAAAAAATGGAAGTTTTAAAGAAGCTGAAGATTTTTGGGTTAATCAGTTTAAAGATGATATCCCTGTATTAAACATGCCTACAACTTATTCAAGGCCTTCTGTAAAAACTTATTCAGGTTCAAAAATACACTCAAAAATTGACTTTGAAACTACAAAAAAAATAAATACCTTATCTAAAAAACTTGGAATTACCCCATATATGCTACTTTTGTCTGTGTATTATATATTACTTTCTAAATATACAGCACAAGAAGACATTATTGTTGGAACTCCTGTTGTTGGTAGGGATACTCCTGAATTATATAATATTATTGGTATGTTCGTAAATTCTTTACCTATAAGGGCTAAGATAGATTTTACCCTATCTTTTAAAGAATTTTTGAATAGCATTAAAGATATATGTCTAAAAGATTTTAAATATCAAGATTATCCTTTTGATGAATTGGTTGATAAACTAAACATTCCTAGAGATACTAGTAGAACTCCATTATTTGACACTATGTTTATATATCAAAATAATGGTATTCCGCAAATTAATTTTAAGGATATAAAAAGTAGATATTATATTCCTGACACAAATATTTCTAAATTTGATTTGTCATTAGAAATAATTCCTATTGATAATGAATTGCAACTATCTTTTGAATATTGTACTAAATTGTTTGAAAAATCTTTTATAGAAAATCTTGCAAATCATTATTCAAACATATTACATATAGTACTAGATAATTTAGATATAAAATTATCTTCTATTGATATGCTTTCCGAAAAAGAAAGAAATACAATTTTATATGACTTTAATAATACAAAAATGGATTATCCAAAGGAGAAAACAATTTCACAATTATTCGAAGAACAGGTAGAAAGAACACCTGATAATATTGCAGTTGTTTTTGAAGATAAAAAACTTACTTATAAAGAATTAAATGAAAAATCAAATAGTTTAGCTCATTATTTAAGAAATTCTGGAATTTCTAGAAATGACATAGTTGGAATTATGATGAATCGTTCTTTAGAAATGATTGTTTCCATTTTAGCAGTGTTAAAATCTGGAGCTTGTTATATTCCTATTGATCCAGATTACCCTCAAGATAGAATTACTTATATGCTTGATAACAGCAATAGTAAATACTTGTTAACATTTAAAAATTTTGATGATAAAGTTCCTTTCCATAATAAAATTTTTGTGGAACTATCTAACGAGCTTTATAATGAAGACAAAACTAATTTGGAAAATATAAATTCTCCTGAGGATTTGGCCTATATTATTTATACTTCTGGCTCTACTGGAATGCCTAAAGGTGTTATGTTGAAACATCAAAATATAATAAACTTCATTTACTCTATAATGAATTCAATATGTTTTAAAGAGGTAGACGCAATTGTTTCTATAACAACAATTTCCTTTGACATATTTGTTTTAGAAAGTATTTTACCTTTATTAAATGGTCTTAAAATGGTTATCGCTCTTGAAAATGCTCAAACTGATGTTACTATTTTTAATGAAATTTGTTTAAAAAATAATGTTACAACAGTTCAAACAACGCCATCTAGATTACAAGCTTTTATTTCTAATGGCTCTAATCTAGAATTCATTAAAAAATTAAAGTATATATTAATTGGGGGAGAGCCCTTCCCTCCTAGTTTATTACTAACTCTTCAATCAATTTGCGATGCCAAAATATACAACATGTATGGCCCTACTGAAACCGCCGTATGGTCCTCTATCAAAGACCTTACGTCCTCAAAAAATATAACAATAGGTACTCCTATCGGCAATACTCAAATGTATATTTTAGATAAATTTCATAATTTGCTACCTATAGGAGTTCCTGGTGAATTGTACATCGCTGGAGATGGTGTTTGCAAAGGCTATTTTAACAATTCTACTCTAACTCATTCTGCCTTTCTAAAAAATCCTTTTGTAGAAAATTCTACTATTTATAAAACAGGTGATTTCTGTAAATTGTTAAAAACTGGTGAAATCGAATATTTAGAAAGAATAGATAATCAAATAAAAATAAGAGGACTTCGAATTGAACTAGGAGAAATTGAAAATAAAATTCAATCTTTCCCTAATATAAAAAAAGTATGTGTTATTAAACAAACTATAAATAACAGAGATTTTCTTTCTGCTTATTTTACACAGACTAAAAGAATAAACATTAGTAATTTAAGAGAATATTTGTCTAATTCTTTACCAAAATATATGGTTCCGACATATTTTACTGTGATAGATGATTTTCCATATACTCCAAACGGTAAGATAGATAAAAAAGCTTTACCTATTCCTTCCGAAATATTAAATGGAAGCCACAAAAAAGACTATATTCCAGCAAAAACGGACTTAGAAAAATCTTTCGTAAAAATCTGGGAAGATGTTTTAAATATATCACCAATAGGAATAACAGATAACTTTTTTGAACTTGGAGGAGATTCAATTTTAGCTATGAATTTAAATATAGAATTAAGGAAAATATGCGACTCTGTTACATATTCCGATATATTTAAATTTCCTACTATCTCTGCATTGATTAAAAAAATAACTTCTGAAAATGAAAATTATGATTTTAATTACATGGAAAAAAATTACGATAAGTACACCTCTTTATTAGAAAGAGAAAAAATTCCTAGTATATTTAATCTAAAGCACTGCAATGTTGGTAATATTCTGCTAACTGGTGCAACTGGATTCTTGGGTGCACACATACTTGCAGAATTTATAAATAAGGAAAAAGGAAATGTTTATTGTATTGTTAGAGAAGAACCTGGCTTAACTGCTCAGGCTAAATTGCATCAAAAATTAAATTATTATTTTGGAAATAAATATGATAAACTAATTGGAAAAAGGATTTTTGCAATTACGGGAAATATAAACAACATTGGATTTGGATTAAATCAGGAGGATTTACTAAACCTCGCTAACAATATTTCTACTATTATTAATACTGCTGCTAGGGTTGCGCATTACGGAAATTATAAAGATTTTTATAACTCTAATGTTAAAAGTGTTCAATATTTAATTGATTTTTGTAAAAGCTTTGATAAAAAATTATATCATATATCAACTTTAAGTGTATCTGGTAATGCTTTCGACAGTAATATAATACAACAAAATACTGAAGATTTAAAATATTTTACTGAAAAGAGCTTATATATTGGACAATCTTTAGAAAATGTTTATGTACGTAGTAAATTTGAAGCAGAATGCTTGATTTTAGATGCAATTTTAGATGGTTTAGATGCTCATATCTTGCGTGTTGGTAATTTAATGCCTAGAGCAAAAGATGGCATTTTCCAAGAAAACATATCTGAAAATGCATTTATAACTAGAATTGCAGAGTTTATAAAAATAGGAGTTGTTCCTGATTCTCTATTAGAAGAATATTTAGAATTTACTCCAGTAGATACTATTTCTACGGCTATAATTAAGTCGATTACATATCCGAGCAAGGATTGTATAGTATTACATTTATTTAATCATAATCATGTCTATATTAATAAATGTATAAAATATTTCAAATTAGTAAACCCAGATTTAAAAATTGTAACTGAAGAAGATTTTAAAAAACAGATAAAAAGACTTTTGAAAAATAAAAATTCAAAAAGTAATATTAATTTATTAATAAATGATATGGACAAAAATTTGAATTTAATGTATAAATCAAATATAATAGTTAAATCAGATTTTACAATAAAATATTTATCTAAAATTGGATTTAACTGGCCTAAAATTTCTGAAAAATATATGCTTAGATTTTTAGATTTAATAAGGAAGGTGTTATAATGCTAGCTTCAAAACAAACAATTTTATTTTTAAGTATTACTTGTTTTATATTTTTATTATTAATATTTTTCTTGTCAAAGAAAAAAAATAAAAATCAACCTCACAAAATATTTATATGTCTTTGCTCTCTTCTTGCTCTTTGGTTAATAGAACTAATATTCCAAGCAATTTTTAGCAAGCCTTTAAATATTAACCCTATATATTTTGATTATTTAGTATATATAAATATTTGTTTACTTCCTGTAATCTTCTTATTACTTTCAATCTCTTTTACAGATACAAAATTTAAATTTAATAAAAAATATTTTTTATTATTCATAGTACCTATTATCTCTTTATTAATACTATGGACAAATGATCTTCATCATTTATTTTTTGTTAAATACTCAATAAATATGGAAGAAGGAATACTTGGAAGTTATTTTTACATACACTCTTTATATACATATGCATTATTTTTTATTGGAATTATAAAACTTGCAAAATATTCAATTAAAAATTCAGGTTTCTTTTCTAAACAGTCAATTTTAATCATTATGGGGTCCTTAATATCTATTGTTATAAACATTTTAGGAACACTAGGTATTATAAAAATGTCTATATATGTTACTCCTATGACATTTGCAATTGCATTTCTTTTCTATGCCCTTGCAATATTTAAATTTGACTTTTTAAAAGTTGCACCAATTGCACTTCAAAGAGTTGTTGATAGAATGTCTGACGGTTATATTATTGTTAATGATGAGCAAACTATAACAGATTTTAACAGAACATTTTTAGACTTATTTTCTTTAAAAGCTAGTGAGGTTAGAAATATAAATATAAATAATTTAATTTCAAAACTTTCTAACAGTCAGGATAAAAATAGAGCTTTTTTAGAAGCTATAAATCAAACTAAATCAAATGACAAAACAATAAGAATAGAAAGATATTTTTCACAATTAAATAAATACTTTAATATTGAAATTAACAGTATTAAAAATAAAAATACATATCTTGGAACTTTAATACTTTTTAAAGATATTACTCAACATACTATAGATATGAAAACAATTAAAGATAATCAAGACATGCTTATAGAAAAGGAACGTTTAGCTTCTCTTGGACAAATGATCGGTGGTATTGCACACAACTTAAAAACTCCTATTATGTCTATAGCAGGTGCTGCAGAAGGTTTGTCTGATTTAATTAAAGAATATGATTCTAGTATTGAGGATCCAGAAGTAAATGCTCAAGACCATCATGAAATAGCAAGTGATATGAGTGTATGGATAGAAAAAATAAGAACTCATTTATCATATATGTCTGATGTAATTACAGCCATAAAAGGTCAAGCTGTTAACTTTGCAGACCAAACTTCTACTTCATTTACAGTTAAAGAACTTATGAACTATGTTGATATTTTAATGAAGCATGAGTTGAAAAATGCTTTAATCAATTTAAAATCTCAAGCTGATATTGATATAGGAACAGAGGTAAAAGGTAATATTAATAGCTTAGTACAAGTTATTAACAATATAATTTCAAATGCAATACAAGCATATCAATCTCAAGGAGAAACTAATAAAGATATTGATTTTAGAGTATATAAAGAAGGCTCTAATATAATATTTAAAATTCAAGATTATGCCGGTGGATTACCACAAAATGTTCAAGAAAAATTATTTAAAGAAATGATAACAACAAAAGGTAAAAATGGTACAGGACTTGGATTGTTTATGTCTTACTCAAATATAAAAGCTCACTTTAGTGGAAATTTAAGATATGAAACTTCAAGTGAAGGAACATCATTCTTTATAGAAATACCAATGTAAAACAAAAAAATCTCTTAATTTAATTAAGAGATTTTTTATTTATATTTGCATATTTCGTTATATATTTCATTCCAGTTATATACTCTTTTTATTTTCGGGTTTTGATAATCTTTATTGTATCTGCCATTCATTAATAATACTGGTATTTTTAGATTATTGTATACGTTTTCGCAATTACAAATATTATCATCTATAAAAATGTCTATTTTATTTTCTAAACATTTTTGTGCTTTATCTTCTCCATCTACTACTATTTTGTCTACATTTATTTTATTGTTTATTAACCAGTCTTTACAAACCTCATGTACTTCTTTTAGACTTTTGGTGTCTCTTGCAGTTATAATTATTATTTCGTTTCCATCGTCTTTTAATTTATTTATTCTTTCTTTTGCATTTTCCTTAATTTCTGCCTCTTCATAAATACTTTTTAAATATTTTGAAAAAAACTCTTTTATATTTTCTTCATTCCACCCAAAAGCTTTAGTTAGGTTCCACTCTTCTCTATTTATATTAAATAAAATTTTCTCTTCTTCGTTATAAATTTTTGCATATTTAAATAAAATTTCATCTGTTTTTGTAATTGTATCATCTAAATCTATCCCTATTCTCATGTTTTCTCCTCTTACATAATTTTAGGTGAACTTTTCAGTTCACCTTTTAATTAATTATCATCATCTTCTAATGCTCCAAATAACTCATCAAATTTAGCCTCCAGTTCTTTTTGCACATCATAAGATAATACATCATCATCTTTTTTGCTTTCTTCTTCAGGTTCTTGTGGAAGCATTGGTGCATCATCTTGAGCTGATTTACTTGGTTCATCTACATCATCAAACAAATCGTCTAGACTCTCTATTTTTGTTTCTTCTTTTTGTTCTTCATTATCTTCTACATAAGGATTATATGGATTATATTTTCTCCATTTTCCTCTATCTATATTATCAATATCGTTATGGCTACATGCAAATCTATTTACTAATTTAACAGTATCATATTTGAAGTAATAATATTTGTGTGCTTTTATTGGTTTTATTCCTTTTTCAAATATGATACAAAGGTCATTATCTAATCTTCTTAACTCGTCTGGTGTCATAAGTGCTCTTGCCATAATTTGATCTGATTTATTAAATCCTTGTTTCCACATGTGTTTGTCTTTACTTACAGACCAGCTATCTCTGCTTATAGTCTTCTCTCCTAATTCTTTAGAGAAATATTCAACAGTTTTTTGAGAGTTACTTCCTAAGAATATTGTTGTATCACAGTTACCTATAATTGTTTCATAAGATTTATCGTATACAGCTTCCAATTGGTCTAAGTTTTGTAATATAACACTAAATGATATTTTTCTACTTCTTGAAGTTGATATCTTTTTATCAAAATCAGGTATTCTACCAATGTTTGCAAACTCGTCTAATATAAAATATGTAGGTTGTGGAAGTGCTCCACCATTTAAATCTGCAAAGTCATATAAGTGTTGTATCATTTGTGAGAAGAATATTGTAAGCAAAAAGTCATATGCAGCATGTGTATCTGATGAAATAACATATAATGCTGTTTTCTTTCTACCTATATCTTCAAAATTTATTGTATTTGTTGATGTTAAGTCTGCTATGTCTCTTGAATCAAATTTACCAAGCTTTGATTGTAAAGAAGAAAGTATAGAACTATATGTTTTTTCTGGTGCTATTTCAATAGATTTGTAATTCATTCTTGCTGGATGGTCATAAGGTAGTTGATTCATAAGCTCTGTAAGTAAGTTTCCTCCACCACTGTTGTTTGCTGCTCTAACTAATTCTGCACAGCTTGCTAAGTTCTGTTCTTCTGGTGGTCTTGTTGCTAATAAGTAATATATCAAAGCTTTTAATAGCATTTCTGCCATATCATCCCAGTATGGGTCTGATTGATTTTTTACATCGCTTTGACCTTTAACTATTGTGTTTGCAATAATATCAACATCAATCTCGTTTTGTATATGTATTAATGGATTGTATCCATCACTATTTTTTGGATTTACTAAATTGAATATTTTTATATCATATCCTTGTGTTTTTAAATAACCAGCTGTTTTATCATATAATTCTCCTTTTGGATCTGTAAATACATATGATCCTAAAAGTTGATATGCGTTTGGAATAACATATGATGCAGATTTACCAGAACCAGAACCGTCCAACAACTAATACGTTTACGTTTCCTCTTTTATCTACTGGCAAATAATGTTTTTCTGCAAGTAAAATTCCTTTTTTGGGGCTAAGTACACTATATTGCTCTCCTGACGCCCAATCACTTGAACCATGTTCAATATCTGAATATTCATTTTTAGGCATAAGTTTTGCAATTCCTACTCCAAGCATAATCAAAACACCTATTGATACCCAGCCTTCTACTTTCCAAAATATAGGTGCATATGATGGTAAAAATATTTTTCCCATATTTGAACCAATTGAACCGAAATTAGAAAATAGTGCCTCAAAAAACTTGTTACTATCAAAAGCTCCATTAATAATTGCCTCTTTTATACTAACCGCCACAGGCGCAGAAAGCAATATGGACAAAGCTATCCATATTGCTACAGCTATTATTAATGCCATTTTACTTTTTTTCAAAGCATTTTTTATTTTATAATTCATACTTTATCACCTTTTCATTTGTATAAATATTATCTGCCTTCTCCTGCTGTTTTTTCTGCTCTTCTCTTTTTAGGATTTCCTCCTGGTTGCGCAGAAATTACTACACCATTTTCCCTATCTGGGGTTTTTGCATCATATTCAAATGCTTTTTCAGGTGGCCATTTAATAGTCATTACAATTCCTCCTCTAATCTGTAAAAGTAGGGGTTCCTCCCACTAATTTAAATCCTTCATTTGTTATATCTCTTACTTCAAATGCAAAATAAGTTTTGTTTGGTTTTAATTTACATTTTCCTTTAACTTCATTAGTTTCATCATCAAAATATAACACTGGTTTGATTTCTTCTGTTGTTTCTGGGTCAATTATAGAAATTGGCCTTTTTAAATTTGGTGTGTATTGAACTTCTTTATACTCTGTTTCTTTTTCATTATATAAAGTCTCAAATTTAAATGGCATTGGTTTTTTAGATATTATAACTTTATCTCCTTCCAATATACCATTATTTATAACTACTCTTTCTTTTCCAAAAGATAGTATTGCCAATTTATTACCCTCTGGCTTTGGATTATCTATGTAAAAAGTTTTCTTTTTCTTTTCTCCAACTATTTCTTCTGTAAAGTCTAGTCTTTCAACAGTAAATTTAGGAGAATGATTTTCCATTTCCTCTTTTGGTGTTTTATTTACTTGATATATTACTGTATTGACTTCTGGTGGATCTGTTATACTAAAATGTTTTCCTTGTATTATTTCTTCCATGCGATATTCGCACCCCATTTCTACATATATTAAAATGTATTTTGTCATTTGCATAATTACAATTATAATTATACATTATTTCTGTGTTTATGTCAACAGTTCAATTGTTACTGCCTAATATAAAACAATATATTTCAAACATTGTAGCAACGTGTATTACACGTCCACTTGGCAAATAAGTTTTTTTCTCTTTATTTTGCTGTTCTTGGATTAAATTTTGAAATGCTTTTTAGTTGTTCGAATAGTTCCTTTTCTTCTTCTGTAAGTTTTTTTGGAACTACTGTTTTTACTTCTGCTATTAAGTCTCCTCTACTGCCCCTTCCATCTTTATATCCTTTTTGTGGTATTTTTACTTTTTCTCCGCTTTGTATTCCTGGTGGTACATATATTGAAATTGGATCTTCTATTGAATCTATATTAACTCTTTTTCCTAATGCTGCTTCCCATGGCGTTAAATATAAATCTGTTACAATATCATATCCTTGTAACCTAAATTTATTATTGTTTTGTATGTTTATTTTTATAAACATATCTCCATTTTTTCCGCCATTTTGCCCTTGTTTTCCTTGCCCTAGTAATCTTACTTTTTCTCCATCCCTAATTCCAGATGGTATTTTTACAGAAAAAGTTTTCATTTTTCCGATTAACTGTTCTTAATGATATCTTTTTTTCTGTTCCAAAATATGCATCTTCAATTCCTACATTTATTTCTGTTTCTACATTATCACCTTTTACTGGAACTTTTTTATGCATTTTTCTTTCAGTCTCTTGTGCTCCTTGTGTTGTTCCAAAAAACATATTAAAGAAATCGCTAAAAACTGAATCTTTTTTTCTTTTGCTTTCTTCATAATCTTGTTTTATTTGTTTTTTTCCTACGTGAGTATTCCACATTCTGTCATATTTTCTTCTACTTGCTCCTGCTGATAATACTCTATATGCTTCATTTATATCTTTAAATCTTTCCTCTGTTTTTATATCTCCACCATTTAAATCTGGATGATATTTTTTTGCTTGTTCTCTAAAAGCAACTTTTATTTCGTCTGTAGTTACTTTATTAGTATTTAATCCCAAAATTTTATAATAGTCCTTAAAAATCATTTCAACATCCTCCTACAAAATTCTCTTACAAATTTTGTATTATTAACTATTCTCTTTTTACTCTTGTCCATTGTGTAATCTGTTTTATATATCTACGTATAATCTTGAATAATTATACCATAAAAATATTTTGTTGTGAATATTAGCTTGTAAGTTTTTTGAGTTTTTTTGTTGATTTTTTTCTTTTATGTATATATAATATTGTTAGCAAATTTAAAAGGAGGAAATAGCATGAGAAAAGGCATTCATTCCGGCGAAAACGCAAAATATAAAATAATTGCAGTTGATGATGAATCTGGTGTTTTAGATACTTTAGGCGTTTTTTTGGAAAAGGCTGGTTACAGCTTTACAGGTATTACTGATCCAATGGAAGCAATTGAACGTGTAAAAGTAGAGCACTTTGATTTAATGCTTCTAGATTTTATTATGACTCCAGTTCATGGTGACCAAGTTGTAGAAGAAATAAGAAAATTCAATAGAGAGTTATACATTTTATTACTTACTGGTCATAAAGACTTGGCTCCTCCATTAGATACAATTAAAAGATTGGAAATCCAAGGTTATTGTGAAAAAAGTGATAAAATGGACCAATTACTTTTACTTGTAGAATCTGGAATAAAAGCAATATCACAAATGAATTTGATTAAAAAGATTAATAATGAATTAAAAGATACATATGAAAAATTAGAACAAGCATATATGGAAAGTATAGAAACATTAAGATTTACTGTTGAAGCAAAAGATCCTTATACTAGAGGACATTCAGATAGGGTTTCTGAATATTCTGTTTTAATTGGTAAAAAACTTGGACTTTCAGAAGAAGATATTAAAATTTTAAAAATAGGTGGTTTATTCCACGACATTGGAAAAATTGGTGTGCCTGATAGTATTTTACTAAAGGAATCTAGACTTACTGATGATGAATATTCAGAAATTAAAAATCATCCATCTATTGGTGCTCATATTCTTTCAAATGCTACAATATTTAAAGATATAATTCCTATTGTAAAGCATCATCATGAGCGTTATGATGGAAATGGTTACCCTGGAAAACTAAAAGGAGAAGATATCCCTTATTTAGCAAGAATCGCTGCGGTTGCAGATTCATTTGACGCAATGACTTCAAAGAGAACATATAGAGACTCTTTACCTTTAGATGTTGTAAAGGGTGAATTAGAAAAATGCAAAGGAACTCAATTTGATCCTAATATTGCAGATGCATTTTTAGATATTTTGAATAATCAATATTCAGATATTTCTCAAATACAAAGTAAATATTTATAATTATACTAATATATACAGTAACTATATACTGTATATATTTTTAAATAAAAAAGGGGGGTGACACTAATGACAAGTTCAGAAATAAGAAAAAATGCTAGAGAAAGCCTTACAGGAAAATGGGGAAAAGGTGCTCTTATTACTTTTTGTTTCTTTGTAATAGAGTTTTTAATAAACTTTATTATTTCTGGAGCAAAAAATCTTTCACCATTTTTTTCTTCTCTATTAAGCATTGGTGATGCAATTATCTCTGTTCCTTTAAGCTATGGCCTTTTAATCTCTTTTATAAAATTAAAAAGAGGAGAAGGAGTTAATGCTTTTGATTTTTTTACTGATGGTTTCTCAAATTTTGGCAGAGCCTGGGGAATAGCATGGAATGTAATCAAAAAAATGATATTGCCTATAGTTTTAATTATTGTAACTTACGTTTTGCTTTCAGTTTTTGTTGCATTTTCAGCAATTTATATGTTCACAGCTTCATCTACTGCTTTACCAGCTCTTTTAGCTATTATTTGTTCTTTTGCGTTACTAGCACTTTATGTTTGGGTTTATATAAAATCTTTACTATATAGTTTAGTATATCAAGTTTCTTATGATAATCCAAACTTTTCTTCAAAAGAAATTGTTGAACAAAGTGAGAGATTAATGAAAGGAAAAAGAGGAGATTATTTTGTTTTACAATTATCTTTTATTGGCTGGGCATTACTTGCATGTTTAACATTTGGAATTGGTATGTTCTGGTTAGTTCCTTATATATCTGTTGCAACAGTATGCTTCTATGAGGCTTTATCCGGAAAACAAAATACTAGTATAGAAATAGATGCAGAAAAAACAGAATAGAATAAAAAACGGCTTGCTATAGCAAGCCGCATTTTTTTATTCTATTCCCAAATATTCATTATATGAACATTCTCTATCTATAATTTTATCTTTTCTTAAATCTATTATTCTATTTGCAACAGTTTGAGTTAGTTGGTGATCATGTGAAGTAAATATCATGTCTCCTTTAAACTTTCTCATTCCTTCATTTAGTGCTGTAATACTTTCCATATCTAAATGATTTGTTGGTTCATCAAATACTAAAAAGTTTGCTCCTGATAACATTAATTTTGAAAGTACGCATCTTACTTTTTCGCCTCCAGATAAAACTCTTACATTTTTAAGGGCTTCATCTCCAGAAAATAGCATTCTTCCCAAAAATCCTCTTACATATGTTTCGTCTGGGTCTTTTGAATATTTTCTAAGCCAATCTACTAATATCTCATCATCTTCAAATAAGTATGAATTGTCTTTAGGAAAATAATCTTTTGTTATTGTTTGTCCCCAAATAACTTCTCCTTCGTCTGGCTCAACTTCTCCTGCAATTATTTGGAATAACAAAGTAGTTGCAAGTTCATTATCTGATAATACAGCTATTTTGTTATCAGCTTTTACAGAAAATGATACGTTTTTTAATACCTGTTCTCCATTTATACTTTTACTAACATTTTTCAATGTTAATATTTCTTTTCCTGGTTCTCTATCTGGCTTAAAATCTATATATGGATACTTTCTATTAGATGCTTTTATTTCTTCAAGTTGTATTTTCTCTAAAGATTTTTTTCTAGATGTTGCTTGTTTTGATTTTGAAGCATTTGCACTAAATCTTGCTATAAAGTCTTGTAACTCTTTTATTTTTTCTTCTTTCTTTTTATTTTGCTCTCTTGCTTGTTTTAATGCTAATTGGCTAGATTCATACCAAAAGTCATAATTTCCTGGATAAACTTTAATTTTTCCAAAATCAACATCTGCTATATGGGTACATACTTTATTTAAAAAATATCTATCATGAGACACAACTATTACAGTATTTTCAAAATCTATTAAGAAATCTTGCAACCAATTTATACTCTTTAAATCTAAATCGTTTGTTGGTTCGTCCAATAGTAGCACATCTGGATTACCAAATAAACTTTGTGCAAGTAATACTTTTACTTTATCTTTTGCTTCTATTTCTTTCATTAATTTGTAATGCATATTTGCTGGAATTCCTAAATTATTAAGCAATGTAGCACTATCTGATTCTGCATTCCAACCATCTAATTCTGCAAATCTTTCTTCTAACTTTGCTGCTTTTAAACCATCTTCCTCTGAAAAATCTTCTTTTGAATAGATTTCTTCTTTTTCTTTCATTATTTTATATAGTTCGCTATTTCCCATTATAACTGTATCTATAAGTGTATATTCTTCATATGCAAAGTGATCTTGTTTTAAAGTTGATAGTCTTTCACCTTTATCCATAGAAACTTCGCCTTTGCTAGGTTCTAATTCTCCCGATAATACTTTTAAAAAAGTTGATTTACCAGCTCCATTTGCACCAATTAATCCATAGCAATTTCCCTTTGTAAATTTTATATTTACGTCTTCAAAAAGTACTCTTTTACCAAATCTTACTGTTACGCCTACTGTATTTAACATTTTTTCCTCCTATAACATATCTCTTCTTCTAAGCCATATAAAAGCTCCTACAGATATTAATATTGACATTCCTATTACTATTGCAAATCCATGTGGATTTGTTGCAAATGGTAATGGCACATTCATTCCATATATACTAGCAATTAATGTAGGTATTGAAAGTACAATTGTTATTGCAGCCAAAAATTTCATAACTACATTTAGATTGTTAGAAATTATAGATGCTGATGCATCCATTGTTGTGTTTAAGATATCACTATATATTTTTCCCATTTCCATTGCTTGTCTATTCTCTATTATGGCATCTTCTAGTATTTCGTCATCCTCTTCATATGATTTAAGAATTTTGCCTCTTGCTGTTTTTTCCATAACTAATTCATTTGACTTTAATGATGTTGTTATATATACCAAACTGTTTTCTAAATTTAATAATTGTATTAGTTCTTCATTTTTCATTGTCTTTTTTAATATTCCTACTGTATTTTCTGCATTTTTATTTATTCTTTTTAGATCAGTTAAGAAAAATGATGCATTTAGATATAATATTTGCAAGACAAATCTTGTTTTTTTGTAAGTATACATTCCTTTTACTCTACCTTTTTCAAAAGAATCTATAACTCTGTTCTTTTTTAAAGATACTGTTATAAAAAACTCATCTCTTACTACTATTAATCCCAAAGGCATTGTTGAATAACTTTTTCCTTCTTTATCTTCTTCTATTACTGGAACGTCAATTACAAAAAGTGTCATATCATCTTCTACATCTATTCTGGCTTGCTCTTCATAATCAAGAGGATATTTTATGAATTCATCTTCTATGTTTAAATTTGAGCAAACTAATTTTATTTCTTCTTCTGTTGGATTAACCAAACTAATCCAGGATCCTGGCTTGAACTCTTTTATTTTCTCAAATTTATTTGTTTTTAAGTCTGTATTATATATGTTCAACATAAAATTCACCCCTCTTTACTTATTTTGCTTATTAGCACAACTATTTAATATTATAACACAAAAAAAGTGGCTTTGCCACACTTTTTTTCTCGCCAATTTGAGTTCCCGAATAAAATGAGCAACTCTCAGAGGCAATAGCAATTGTAGCATTATTGTTGAATAGAGAAATCTTTAATTTTACCTATTTAACAATAAAGATAAGTTGTGTACTTTTTTATTTTTATTTGTTTTTTCGCGCTTTTCGACATTTTTTTCAGTTTGTGTGCATTATAATAACATATAAGAAGGTGATTCCTATGGATAGTAGAGTTGAATTGTTAGAAAAACGAACTGTTGAGATTTTAGAAAAAACAAAAAAGAAAAGAGAAAAGTATAAAGATGAAAGAAAAAAATTATTTGATTTTTCGGAAGAAAAATCAAATTTAGATGCATGGGAAAATTATTTAAACGAATTAGAAAAAGAAATCATATAATATTATGATTTCTTTTTTGGTGCACCATCTCGGACTCGAACCGAGGGTCTTCTGATTAAGAGTCAGCTGCTTTACCAACTAAGCTAATGGTGCATTTATTTTATTTAGCTTGTTTATTATAATACCATTTTTTTTCTTTGTCAATATTATTTATATGGGCCGCTTGTTTTAGCGACCCATATCTAATATTTAATATTTATACATTATTTGTTTTATTGGTTTTATTTTCTTTATTTGATGTTGATGATGTTGTATTAGTTGTGTTTGTTTTATTTGTTGTGTTTGTTTTATTTTCTGATTTGGATGGTTTTTCCTCTGGTTCTGTTGTAGGAGTTGGCTCTGGTACTGCGACTGTTTCTACTGTTTTATTTGGCCCTACTTTTATTATTTTATTCATTGGATCATATGTATCTGAAGATAAAACTGTTGAAGACACTTGTTTTCCATTAAGCTTTAATATTTTGTATGTTATGCTTTTGCATCCATTCATTCCATTTTGTGTAACTTTTTGTTGACCTGCAGCAAGTGAATTATCATTTTCGTATATTACCTTAAATGGTGTGTAGCTCAATACTTTTGTTGAAATTTCTACTGTATACTCTGTATCTTCTTTTATTCCAAATATATCTATTTTTGCAATTCCGCTTCCTATTGAAGTTTTAATCATTACTGGGTATTTTCTAGTATTTTTAAATTTAAAATCATATGCCCCATACACTACTGTTGCATCTTTTCCTGCTCCTACATATCCTGCTAAAAACATATGGTTATGTCTTTCTACAATTTCTAAATTTGCATAAACTACTGCATCATATAGAGTTGAAGATATTTGGCATATTCCACCAGCTAAAGTTTGAACTACTTTACCTCCTGCATATCCTCCTGCTTCTCTATACCCTGCTTCTGCTGTTCTTTTTCCTAAAGTTTTATTATATGAGAATGTTTCTCCCGGAGCTACTACAACTCCATTTAATTTGTTCATAGCCAATTTTAAGTTATTAGTTCTTGGTGCGTTACTTGCATCATATTTTGTGCTAAATGTTGAAAGCATATCCGGAAATGCTTCGCTTCCTATTTTATTTGTTGTTATTTCTGGTATTGTTATTTTTAAGTCTATTACATATTCTTCTTTATCTTCTTTCAACATCTCTTTTGCAGCTTCTATATCAAAATCTACACCTTCTACATGTGGATAAACTTGAAACGGATCTTTAGTGTAATATGCATTTTTAGCTTCTTTATGTACTTCACTATATATTTTATCAATATCTATTGGCTGTGGTTCATCATTAACTATTTCTAGATTTATTGCTTCTCCTTGACCTTTTAACTCTAATTTTTTAATTACTTCTTCTTTAAATTTTTCCTTATTTATTGAGTTCCCAGATTTTCCTTTTGTTATTATTAATTTTTTATCTTCTATACAATAGTTTGCTTCCTCAACAGCACCTGGAACTTTTACTGCTATATCATTTGTTATATTGTTTAATAATTCTTCATTATAATTGATTCCTAAATTTATATTTCTATTTTTAATTTTGCTTTTTAATATTTCTAGATTATTTTTAAATATATTACCATCTCTACCAATACTATATGCATCTTCTATTGCTTTATCTGTATCATAATTTGCTTCTATTTGTGATAGTTTAAATTGATACTCAAAATCTTCTGATTTTACAGTTATATCTTGCTCTACATTTTTTTCTAAAAGCTCTAAAAGTTTTTGTCTGGCTTCTTCTTTAGTTAGCCTACTTAATTCAATTCCTTCTACAAATACATTTGAAATTATTTTATTGTTATTGATGTTAAGCAATGCTAAACCTGTGCTTGCCAAAAGAATTAAAACTACACATATTGAACAAATTGTTATTATTAATCCTTTTTTACTTTTTTTGTTTTTTATTTCATATTGTTCATTATTAGTATTATTTTCTTTGCTGTCTTTTTCTTCTTTTATCTCGTCTTTTTCTTCTACCTTATCTTTTGTTTTTACCTCATTCTTTTTTTCTGTTTCTTTACTATCTTCCGTTTTTTTAGTCTCATTTTTTTTGCTTTTTTGTACCTTTTTTTCCTCTTTTGTTTCCAATTCATTTTTTGCTTCTTTTTCTTCGTTTAAATCCATCTAAACTCTCCTTATAGAAAAATGTATATTTTTAAATTATATTATCATAAAAGGTATTTTTTTACAACATACTTTTTAAATATATATAATTTTTTCTTAATTAAATTCTACTCTTTTTCTATAATTATATTCCCCTATTTTGAAAACACTTCTGATATTGTTTTATTTAATGCATCAGCTATTTTTTGCATTTTTTCTAATGATGGATTTTTTCTTGTACCATTTTCTAAATGACATATATATCCTATTGAAACTCCTGATAAATCAGAAAGCTTTGCTAATGTTATTCCTTTCTCTTTTCTTATTTTATTTATATTATTATATTCCATAAAATCACCTCTTTTGTCTAATTAACAACATATTAGCATATACCAATTTGACAAGTCAATAGTTTTTTGTTAATTTTTTACATTTTTTATATTTACTGGTAGACAAATTATATTTTATTTTGTATAATAATGTCATAATTTAAGTTAAAGGAGATTTTAATATGATAGGAGATATGATAGCAAAAGTTAGAAAAGAAAAAGGAATGACCAAAACCGAACTTGCCAAATTAACTGGTATTAATATTGGTCATTTAACACATATAGAAAAAGGAGAAAGAAATCCTAGTCATAAGGCTTTAAAAAACATTTGCAAAGCCTTAGATGTTCCTTATCAACAATTAATGTATACATATGACAAACAATTAAATGAGGAACAAGAGGAATATGGTTTTATTAATCACATTACATATGATAAAGTTCCTGTTGTTGATAAAATAACAGACTTTATTCCTTGTCCTTCAAGTGTTCCTAGCGCTTCATTTGCATTAAAACTTAATGACAACTCTATGGAACCTACCTTAAAGAAAGGATCTTATTTATTTGTAGAACTTAACCCTGTTTTAAACAGCAAAGAAATTGGCGTATTTGCGCTTAACAACAAAATATTAATACGTAAATTCTTTTCTAAAAAGGGTAATATCGTTTTAAAAGCTATTAATAAAGAAATTGATGATATAAAAGTTACTAATTCTGACATTTTTTACATTATTGGAAAAGTCCTTAATAAATAATTGTATTTTTTTAAGAATTTTGTAAAAAATACTTGCATATTATATTTTTTAACAATATAATATCATTAGCAAAAGATAAAATAGGAGAGGTATGAAATGGAATTAACAAAAAATATATTTTTTAATACAGATAAATTACTTCAAAATTCAAAAGTAAAAATTTCTTATACAGGTACTTTTTTTGAGGATGGTTCAGAAGAAGTTTTTATTCACTATGGTTTTGGAACTTATTGGGACAACTTATCAGAAATAAAAATGGAAAGAACAGAACTTGGTTTCCAAGCTGAAATAGACCTTATAGAAAGCGATACTTTTAATTTCTGTTTTAGAAACGGAAAAAATGAATGGGATAATAACAATTATGAAAATTACATATTCGAATTAGAACCTCAATGTACAGAACTAGTAGTTCAAGATTTCGACTCTTCTTTAGATAGACCAAATAGATTAAGAAAAACATATTTGTGGAGCAAAAAAATAAGACTTGCAATTTATAAAATAATTACATATGTTCCAAAATTAATATCTGGAAATTATAAAAGAAAAATTAATAATGAAAATTAAAAAAAGTGGCAAAGCCACTTTTTTTTATATAACATATCCTCCATTTGGTGATATTATTTGTCCTGTTGTAAATTCATCTTCTATTAGCCATTTTACACATCTATATATATCTATTGGCTTTCCTATTTTGTTTAATGGAGTTTCACTTTTTATTTCTTCTTTTATTGCTTCGTCTATATTACTATTCATATCTGTATCAATTACTCCAGGTGCAATTGCATTTACTCTTATATTTGAAAGTCCTAATTCCTTTGCTAAAGCTTTTGTCATTCCATTAATTCCAGCTTTTGAAACCGAATATGCAACTTCGCAAGATGCTCCTACTATTCCCCATATTGAAGAAATATTTATAATGCATCCGCTTTTATTATGAATCATATTTGGCAATGTTTCTTGAATTGTAAAAAATGCAGAATTCAAGTTTGTACCTAGCATTTCATTCCATTCTTCGTCTGTAATGTCATTAAACATTTGTAGCTTTGCAATTCCAGCATTATTTATTAATACATCAATATTTTCAAACTTATTAAGAGTAAATTTTACTAATTTCTTTACTTCTTCTCTTTTGGAAACATCAGCTTTATATATTTCTATATTTATTCCCTTTTCTTTTAAATTCTGCTTTATTTGCTTTGCTTCTTTCACAGATTTATTATAATTTAAAACTACATTGTATCCTTCTATAGCTAGATTTTCTACAATACATTTTCCTATTCCTCTTGATCCACCTGTTACTAATACAGTTTTCATTGTTTCCTCCATTATTTATATTTTTTTCTTGACTTTCTTCCATTATTTAGATTAGCACCTTTATATGTACTTGTCAAGGAATGACAATTCAAACAAAACATTTTTTCTCCTGTCTTTTTGGCAATTACCTAATTATAAATTAAAGCAGACCATTAAAATAACGTTCTGCTTTAATTAAAAATGGAGCCGCTAGTCAGACTTGAACTGACGACCTACTGATTACAAGTCAGTTGCTCTACCAACTGAGCTACAGCG
>CAKPKG010000005.1 GCA_934167165.1 uncultured Clostridia bacterium | reverse complement strand
GTATACTAGATTTTATTTAATATGTCAATACTAAATTTTAAATTTTTTTATTTTTTTTGGAATTTTATTTATATATCAATTGAGGTGAGAAGTGTGATGTTGGAGGTGGGATTTGTAGGGTCAAGGCTTCGCAGGCCTTTCCCTATTCTTCGCACTTCTCACATCACACTTCACACTTCGCAAAATTCCAATTTATTGTTGTGATAATCCATACAAGTTCATAAACCATGAATTAATATCAAATGGTTCATGTGTTTCTGGTTCTCCATATTTTACTCCAAATGTTTCTACTGTCATATTTTTTATTACTGGTGGATTTACTGGCATAGTTGTTGTTGATGTTTCACCTGTTTGTTTATCTGTTTCTGTTTTTGTTTCTAGTTTTGTTATTTTATCTACTATATCCATTCCTTCTGTTACTTTTCCAAAAGCTGTATAATATCCATCATACCCTTTTTGATCTTGTGCCATTATAAAGAATTGAGCACATCCAGAATTGTATCCTTTTTCTGTTAAGCTAGAATCCATTGATGCATAATATGAATAATCTTGTCTTGCTAAACCTACAGTTCCTCTTTCAAAACTTAAAGTGTTTTCTTTATAATTGTTTTTAGAAAATTCTCCATTTATGCTATATTCTGTGCTTCCTTTTCCGTCTCCTTGCTTGTCTCCGCCTTGTATTAAGCTTTCTTCTACTCTATGAAAAGTTAGTCCATTGTAATAACCTTCATTAATTAATTTTATAAAATTCTTTACTGTATTTGGTGCCATATCTGGGTACAATTCCATTTTTACTGTTCCATATCCTTCTATTTCCATAGAAACTATTGGTCTTTGGATTTTGTATGTTGCTTTTTTATAATAGCCATATGCTAAAAATCCTCCTAATATAATTACAATTATTAATATAGCTATACTATATGTTAATTTGTTTTTCATTTATATTTCCTCCTTCTATTCATATGCATATACTACGTCATCTTTATTTATATTTGTTAAATATAAATCTATACTTTGTGAATTTGGTTCTTGCACTCTTAACCAAAAACCTGTAAGTTTAATATTATTTGGTGAAAATTCTTCTGGAATTGTCCATTCATAACTGTTATATGCTGTTTCGTCTGTAAAAGTATTTGAATTTCCTTTTATGAATTTTATTTCTCCACTTTCATTGTTTCTTGCATATCTAGGAATCCAAATATAGTAATTTCCTTCTTCATCTTTCGCATAAGCATATTTTTTAAATTCATCTTCTGCATAGTCATACCAAGTTGTTTTATATGAATCTGCATATTCTTCAAAAGTGGTCTCTGAATTTGTTGTTATTTTTGACCAATTTTTTATTAGCATAGGCGAATTTGTTAACTGTACATTTATGTCTTTTTCAATTGGCTTTGTACCATATATGTCAGAAACTTGAACAGTATATGTTCCTGCTTTACTTATTGTTATTGTATCTTTATTTATTTGCCTATACTGTTCTTCTCCTAACTTATATTTTATTATTGCATTTTCTATTTTGTTTCCTTTTCTCGTTGGAACTATTTTTATTGTGGCATTTAATCCCTGATTGGTTTTTGAATATGTAAAATTCAATTCATTTTCTTGGTCATTATTACTATATTGTATAAGCTTTTGTCCTTTTGGTAAATTGTATTGCGTATAGTATATCTTTCCTTTGTATTTAACTCCATTTAAACTGATAACTTCTCTTGTAGAAAAATCTACAATTATTTCTTCATTTACTTCTATTTCTAACTGTTCTTTTAATTCATCCTTAGAAAAATATCTTAAAGTATCTGTGGTTTTACCCGAAATTTCTCCATTACTTATAGCAGTTTCAAATACTTTAAGCTCATTTTCTCCTAAGTCTTTACCTAAAGCCTCTGGATTTAAATCTTTTTCTTTAACTAACTCGTCTACTTTAGCTTGTACTAATTGCAGCATCGATATAAATTCTGTTCTTGCTGCTCTATTATATGACTCTAATCCTGTGTAGGTTGAAACAGAAACAAGTATTAACATTATAATAACTGTAATTATTAATACTATTAGTGTTATACCTTTAGAATTTTTTTTAATATTCAAATTTTTCACCTCTTATATCATTAAATTATCAAATACAAATTGTTCCTGCATTCTTCTTAATGATTGTTTTATCGTTCGTGCTCTAACTTCCCCTATTCCTTCTACTTCATCTAGCTTGTCTACATCTGCAAGTAATATATGTTGGAATGATTTAAATGTTTTAACCAAATTAGTAACTATACTGTTAGGCATTCTTGGTATCTTATTTAATATTCTATATCCTCTTGTATATACTGCAACTTCTTCATAATTATCAAATTGTTCATAACCTAAAAATCTAGCAATAATTTCTGATTGTATTAGTTCGCTTTGTGAACATGCTCGTATGTTTTGCAATATTTTGTCTGGTAACAGTCTTCTACTTGGTGCTATATAGTCTTTTATAATTAATAATTCTTCTTGTGGTAAATCTTCTATTAATTCTTCTAATTGCATTTTAACCAAAACTCCATCTTCACCTAATTCATATATTGAACGTTTTACTTGTTCTGCTACTCTATTTACCATTTCTGCTCTTTGAATACATGTAATTACATTGTCTAGTGTAACAATATCATTAAACTCATACTCATTTAAAACTTTTAATTTTGTATCAAAAACTCTTTTATAATTTTCCAAAGTTTGAAGCGCTTGATTTGCTTTTGTTACTATTTTACTACTGTCTTCTATTGTATATCTAAAATCTCCTTTAAATACAGTTATTATATTTCTTCTTTGAGATATACTTATAACAAGCTCTCCTGTTTGTTTTGCTGTACGTTCTGCTGTTCTATGTCTTGTTCCTGTTTCTTGTGTTAATATTTTTGGTGATGGTATAATTTGTGTATTTGCTAAAAGAATTCTCTTTAAGTCTTTACTTAAAACTATTGCTCCATCCATTTTTGCAAGTTCATATAATCTAGCAGGAGTGTACTCTTCATCGATTCTAAATCCACCATCTACTAAATCCAAAACTTCTTTTGAATCTCCAATTATAATTAATGCACCAGTTTTTGCTTTTAATATGTTATCTAATCCTTCTCTAAATAATGTTCCTGGGGCTATTATTTTTAGTATACTAATAAGTTCTTCATCTTTTTTTACTTTTTCTGCCAAGTTATCACCTCACACAAGCTTACAACATTATCTATTTCTTTAATTCTAGACATCTCATTGCTTCTATAATATTTTGCACACCTATTATATCTAATTTATATGTATCTTTCAATAGTTTTTTGTTGCTTTCTGGAATAATGCATTTTTTGAATCCTAATTTTTCTGCTTCCTTTATCCTTTTTTCTATTTGATTTACACTTCTTACTTCCCCTGTTAGTCCAACTTCTCCTATTGCAATTACATCATTTGGTATTGGTATATTTTTAAAACTAGAACTTACTGCAAGAATTATTCCTAAATCTAAAGCTGGTTCATTTATTTTTATTCCTCCAACTATATTTAAATATACATCTTGGTTTCCTAATGGTAATCCTGTCCTTTTTTCTAATACCGCAATTAATAACGTTAGTCTGTTATAATCTATACCGTTTGCAGTTCTTCTTGGCATTCCAAATACACTTGTAGAAGTTAATGCTTGTAATTCTACAAGTATTGGTCTTGTTCCTTCTATGCTTGCTACAACAATTGAACCTGCTATATTTTCATTTTTCTCTGATAATAATACAGAAGAAGGATTGCTAATCTCGCACATACCTATATCGTTCATTTCAAACATTCCAATTTCATTTGTTGAGCCAAACCTATTTTTTACTCCTCTTAAAATTCTATAAGCAAAATATCTTTCTCCTTCTAAGTATAGAACTGTATCTACCATGTGTTCTAAAACCCTTGGTCCTGCTATATTACCATCTTTTGTAACATGTCCAATTATTATTGTTGTAATTTCTTCTTGTTTACACATTTTCATTATTCTTGCTGTTATTTCTCTTACTTGGCTAACACTACCAGGTCCTGAGGTTATTTCGTCTGAATACATTGTTTGTATAGAATCTATTATAACTAATTTTGGATTTGTTTTTAATATTGCGTCTTCTATTACATCTATATCTGTTTCTCCTAAAAATACAATATCATTGTTTTTTATTCCTAATCTGTCTGCTCTTATTTTTATTTGTTGGGCAGACTCTTCTCCTGATACATATAAGACTTGCCCTTCGCCTTTAATTTTATCACATATTTGTAAAATCAAAGTAGACTTACCAATACCAGGTTCTCCTCCAAGCAAAGTTAGGGAGCCTTTAACAAGTCCCCCACCTAATACTCTATCTAGTTCACCAAACCCTGTTTTTGTTCTAACAATATCTTGCTTTTTTACATCATCTAATTTTACTGTTGTTGCTGTCTTTTTGCTAGCTGATTTTCCACTAGATTTTAAATTAACTTTTTCTTCATAACAAGTATTCCATTCGTTGCATGCTGGACATCTTCCAAACCATTTAGAAGATTCATTTCCACAATTGCTACAAACAAATACTGTACTTGGTTTTGCCATATAATTCTCCTTTAATTAAAATATTCATCTTCTTCCCATTTTAATGGGTTGTTTTGTATATATTCAACAATTTTGTAATATTCTTTTTCATTTCTTATAATGTGTTCATAGTAGTTTCGTTGCCAGATTGAATATCCTATTCTTTTTGTAATTATTGATTTATATGAATTTATTATTCTAGGAATTGTAGGGGTCGCCGCCCTCGGCGACCCGTTCCAATAATTCTATTATAAAATGAATATGATTTGGCATTATTATATATTCATGTATAAATATATTTTTAAATTTTTTATTATAATTCTGTAAATATTCTTCTACTATTAAACCAATTCTTGTTAATTCTATTTGCGGGTCGCCGAGGGCGGCGACCCCTACATGTTGTTTGCATATATTTTGTTCGTTTCTGGTGGACACAGGGCCCACCCCTACATTTTCTTTATTTGAATTAATTATTTTTGATAATATTTCTTTTCTGTTTTGTGTGCATATTGTTATAAAATAATATCCTGATGTTGAATAATCATATTCTTTTAGCCTTATTTGTTTTCTTTTTTTAGGGGTATTTTTTTGCATTATATTCCTTTCTTTACCCCCATATTTTGTTCTATTTTATTTCTGTTCCGCCCCATTCTACTACTGTGAAACCTGTTCTTTGTGGTGTGCTTAATTTTTGCTCTTGTATTTGTATTGGTTTTTCTATTCCTTTAAATTCCATTACTATTCTTATTACTGTGTCTGGCTTCGGTGTTATTTCTAATGGCATGTTATTATTTATTTCTTCTTCTTTTTGGAATCTTATAAAATTATATTTATTGCTTTCTAATTTTGGTAACCAATATACTATGAATTCTTCTGCTTCTCTTTCATTTAATCCTAATATTGCTAATTTTTCTTCTAGGAATTCTATTGTATCTTCTCCTTTTACAATAAATCCTTCATTCATATTTGGTTCTACTGTGTTTATTCCTTCCCAATATAATGCATATAGGTTTCTTCCTGTTTTTAGGTCTTTCAAATCTCCATTTGGTTTTGCTAATACTCTCCATTCGTTTTCATATTTTGGATATGTGTGTGTTAGATTTTGTGGATTTCCTACTTCTACTGTTACTTCTGTTTCGACTTCTGGGTATAGGTAGATTATGGGTTTAGCATCAACTACGCCGCCACTTAGTACAGGATCAAAACTTGTAGGTGAGTTGCCTTGTTGCTGATAATTTATTTGTTGATAGTTATTTTTACATTCATCTTCCTTTTTTATTATATTTGCATATACAAATGCACAAATTCCTAGTAGGATTACAATTGAAATTATTGCTATTATTGCTTTTTTATTGCTTATTTCTTTTTTTGTTTTATTTTTATTATTTTCTTCTTCCATATTTTCTCCTTAATTGCGGGTCGCCGAAGGCGGCGACCCCTACAATGTTTGTAATGTGTTTTTGGCATATACAATACACTCCTACAAATCCCATATTGTTTTATTTGTACAATTTTTGTAATACATCTATAAACATCGCATGTGACCATCCTAATCCTATTACCCATTTTGCTTGCATTGTGCTATTGTCTATTTGTTCTGCCAAGTATCCATGTTCTGTCGCTGTTTTTACAACGAACTCAAAACATTCTCTTGCTTTCTTTTTATTTCCTGCTTCTAAACAATACTCTGCCATCCATAAGTTTGCTATTACCCATGGATTTCCTCCTGCATAGTTATCTCCTTCATATCTTAAATATCCACCTGTATATGTTCTTAATGTTAATTCTATTCTTTCTAATGTGTTTAGCATTTTCTTTTCTTTTGGTGTTATTACTTTAAATGGTGTAACTAATCCTAGTAAACTTATATCCATTTTTTGATCTTTGTTTCTTACAAATGTTTTTTTATTATTATCATATAAATTTTTCAATATGTAGTTTTTAATTTCTACTAGGTATTTTCTTAATATTTGTAATTCTTTTTCAATTTTTTCTATTTTCAATCTATTTTTTTCGAACTCTGGTTTTACAATTTCGTATATTTTTATCATTGCATCAAAGCTTGAAAAGATTGTTGCAAGTGAATATGTGTGTATTCCCTCGTTCTCTTCCCATAAATCATAACTTTTGTACTCTTCTTCTTTTCCATCTAAAACATTTTTTACATATTTCTTTAAGAATTTTATAGCACTTTCGCTCATTCTTAATGTATCTTTTAAGAATTTAGCATTTTTTGTATGTTCATAATGGTTGTAAATTCCATATACTACACTTGCTGTTTCATCTATTTGATATCCCCAGCAAGGAGCTAAACTTCCATCTGTGTAAAATCTTTGTTCCCACATTCCATTTTTGCTTTGTGTCATTTTGCAAAATGTTTTGTAGTATTTTTCTGTTTCTTTCGTCATTCCTAATATATCTAATGAATTTGTTACAAATATTGCATCTCTTGGCCAACAATAAGAATATCTTCCGCATTTTGTACGGTTTTCATCTATCTCTACTGCTGCCGATATTCCCCCTGTTAACTCATTTGTAAGTAATGGATAAAGTAATATTGTTCTTTTATATATTTTTTCTAGTTTTTTCATGTATTTAGTATTAGATTCTGGTAGTTTTATTGTGTCATGTTCTTTTACATATTTTTCCCAATATTTTTTTGCTTTGTCTAATTCTTTTTTCACATCTATATTTTTTGTTTCTGTAATTTTTGTTTCTATTTCTTTTATTGATGAGCCATGAGAAATTGTTATATATATATCTAATTCTTTTTCTTCATTTGGTTTTAATGTTCCTAAATCATAGCAAATACTTGAATCGTTTGACATTCCTATATAATCTTTATCCCAAATTACGCCATTTTCTATGTTAGCTTCATTGTTATTTATTTGTGAAGCTTTGACTTTATTATTTGAGCAAATAGAAAATGTATAATCATGCATATATTGAACTAGGCTGTCATTAACATAGTAGCCACTTACTTGATTATTGTCATTTGTAAGTAGAGCAGAATGTATTATAAAGCTTACATTTAAGTCTATATTGTTCTTGTTTTTGAATTTATATTTTTTTACAATTACATTTTTATTTATGCATACAAAATCTGTTTGTAAAATATTTAGTTCAAAATATGTATTTAGTATATTTGTGTTTAATATATTTGTATTTTCTGTAAAGTATTGTTCATATTGGTTGTTTATGTCATCATGTAAATAAATCATGTTTGAATCATTTATTTTTACTCCTGTATGAAAATAATCTACAAATTGTCTGTAATCTGTGTTTGGGTAAAATACCCTTAATAGTTCTCCTTTTTTTGTATAACTAGCTGTTATTTCTTTATTACCTATAATTGCATCATTATAATATTTTTCCATTTGTATCTCCTTCAAAATTATTCAGAGCAGACACAGTGCCTGCCCCTATGTTTATGGCGATTTTCTCAGCACATTGCAGGTTACCGAAGGCGGCGTTCCTACAGCATTTGCAATAAATTTATTTTTGGGCGTATGCAATACGCCCCTACAATTATGAAATTGTTTTTACTATTTGTTGTTCTAATTCTTTTATCTTTTCGTTTATTGCCATTATTTCTTCGTCTTTTTTATCTTCATCAAATATGTCATCTTTTATCATTGAGCTCATATCTTCTAATTCTTCTTTTAATGTTGATAATCTATCTATTACTTCTAGTCTTAAATATCTTTGTTTATCATATCTATTAACTCTTGACTCTACTGATATTTTATCGTCTAGTTTGTAATCCTCTCCATATTCTGGTATTGTTACTGGTATATCTGTCGTTTCTAATAATTTTTCTTTTAATACTTTTTGTCCTTCTGGTTCTCCATGTACTAGGAATATATGTTTTGGTTTTGTTATAAATGAATAAACAAAATTCAAAAGTCCTTCTTGGTCTGCGTGTCCTGAATATCCTTCTATATATTCTATTCTAGCATTTACAACAACATCTTCCCCAAATATTTTTACTTTCTTTTCTCCTGAAACTAATTTTGCTCCTAATGTTCCAGGCGCTTGGTAACCTACAAATAATATTGTACTATTTGGATTCCATAAATTATGTTTTAAGTGATGTTTTATTCTTCCTACTTCACACATACCACTGGCTGATATTATTATTGATGGAGTTGTATTTTCATTTAGTGCTTTTGATTCTTCTGCTGTTTGTGTAAATTGTAAGCCTGGAAATTCCAATGGATTATCTCCACTTTCTATTTGTTTTCTTACATCTTCATCAAATAATTCTGTATTTTGTCTAAATATTTGTGTTGCAGATATTGCAAGTGGGCTATCTACATATACTGGCGCTTTCATTAATTTATCATATTTTTCTAAAAAGTCTTCATCAGTTCTATGTTCTTTTAAATTATTTAGTTCATATAATATTTCTTGTGTTCTTCCTACTGCAAATGATGGAATTACAACATTTCCACCTTTATCTAATGTTTCTGCTACTATATTCAAAAACAACTCCGCTTTTTCATCGTTTCTTATATGAAGTCTTCCTCCATATGTAGATTCCATAACTAAATAATCTGTTGTTTCTATCATTGTTGGAGAATCTAAAAGTGGCATATCATTATTTCCTAAATCACCTGAAAATACTACTTTTTTATCTTCACCATTTTCATTTACCCATATTTCGATAATGCTAGAACCAAGCATATGCCCTGCATCATTAAATCTAACATGTATTTCTGGTGATAATTCAATTATTTCATCATATTTAACTGGTTTAAATATCTTTAAACAATCTATTGCATCTTGAGCTGTATATAATGGTGGTAGCTCTGGAAGTCCTTTTCTTTTTCTTTTTCTATTTTGCCATTCGTTTTCTTGTTCTTGAATATGTCCACTATCTGGAAGCATTATTGAACACAAATCACATGTTGCTTTTGTTGCAATTACTGGATTTCTATATCCTTCTACATATAACTTTGGAATTCTTCCAGAGTGATCTATATGTGCATGTGTAAGTAATAGATAATCTATATCACTTACATTATACGCAAAATCCTCATAATTTTCTCTTTCTTCTGTAGCCTTTCCTTGATAAAGTCCACAGTCAATTAAAATTCTTTTTCCTGCTCCTTCTAATAAAAAGTTTGAACCTGTAACAGTTTTTGTTGCTCCTAAAAAAGTAATATTCATAAATTTTGCTCCTTTATATAAATAATTTTGTTTTTTTATTTAATTTTATATTAAAATCTTCATCATATTCACAATTTAATGCTCCTGCAATAGCATTGTCATCATAAATTTTTAGCACAAATTTCTCGCCATCTTTTTTTAAATCTAGAATAATTTCTTCTAAATCTATTATTCTGTAATTAAATATATGTGATGTAATTTCATAGTTTTTTTCAACATTATTACATAATATATTTATTGCTTTTAAATTGCAAGCTTTTGTTATTAAATATTTTTCAGTTTTTTTAAGTTCGCTTTTTAGCTCCTCTATATCATTTATTAATTTTTCTTGATTAATAGGTATTAGCTTATAATATCTAAATACAAATATTTTCTCTATTATTTCTTTTTTTGTTTCTACTTTTTTTAAAGTTCTATTAAATGCTCGTAGAAAATTCTTTTGAAAATTTATTATTTCTATATGCAATTTTTCTTCACTGTATTGATCCAAATCTAGTTCTTCAAGTAGTTCAACATTTTCTTTTAGTTCTAATTTCATTTGAACATAATTTAGTGGTTCCATTAGTTTGCTATACTTTTTAAGCTTTATTAATAATTTTTCTCTTCTACTTTGCAATAAATCTGTATAATCGCTAATACTAAATATTTTCTTTTCTCTTCTCAAATTTCCTTGCATAAACTCTTTTCGCAATATTTGACTATCGCTCATTATTTCATCTATTCTTTTTATTTCTTTATTTATTAATTTTTTTTCATCAGCAAGTTTTTGCAAATACTCTTTTTTATTGCTTATTTTTTCTAGGTTTCTTTTCATTATTGTATTTAGCTTTTTAAATTCTTTTAATTTTCTATTATCATTACTTATTTCTTTTAATATACTTATTTTGTATATACCTTTAATTATTTTTTGTGCTAATTCTTCACCATAATTAATTTTTAGTCTTAAGTTTAGCTCTTCTATAAAATCTATTTGTTTACTTTTTATAATTTGCTCTTGTAGGAAATCATTCCCTACTAATATTTTTATATTTTGAAAAACTATATTATACACATAATCTTCTATTTCATTTTTTAGAACATTCCAAGACCATCCATCAAAATCTCTTACAATCTCTTCTGTATCATTTACCCTTCCACTATTTATTAATTTTTCTAATGGTCTTTTCAAAAAATTATATTTTGAATCAATATTTATTTTATTACTGTTTAAGTTATATAAGGCGTAACATACATTTTTTTCATTAGGATATGAAATTATTTTTCTTTCTTCAATTATGTATTTTTCTTTTCCTAATTTTGTTTCTTCATTTAATTTAGGCTTTACCAATTCAATTTCTTCACAATCTTTTTCTATTATTGATAGCATTTCTTGGAGCATTTCTTTTTTTGTATTTGTATGTACTTTAACCTTATTATAGTCCTCATATGCTGTTTCCATTTTATACAAAATATTAAGAAGGATATTCTTAGTACCTTCAGAAAAAGATTTTTTTTCTAATATTTTTTCTAGTTCATTATTATAATCTTTTATATTTAATTTAGAAAAAATCTCTTCTCTACTCAAGATACTTATACCCTTCTTTCGTTAATAATTATTCTTCAGTTTCTGATTCTGTTGCTATTGGTTTTGCCATTTTTAATTCTTGCCATTGTTCTTTAGAAACTAATACTTGTCTAGGTTTACTTCCTTCATAACCGGAAATTATTCCCCTTGCTTCCATTTGATCTATAATTCTTCCAGCTCTTGCATATCCGACTTTAAATCTTCTTTGTATAAATGATGCTGACGCTTGTCCTAAATCTACTACTGTATCTATTGCTTCCATTAAGAATGGATCTGTTTCATCATCATCTTGCTCATCTAATTCTTTATCTGTAGTATTTGCTCTTTCTATTTTTTCAAGCACATCTTCGCTATATGTAGGTCCACCATTTTCTTTTAGGAAATTTACTATTTTCTCTACTTCTCCATCAGAAACAAATGCACCTTGAATTCTTATTGGTTTTAAAACTCCTGTTGGGAAAAATAACATATCACCTTTTCCCAGTAATTTCTCTGCTCCTGCAGAATCTAAAATTGTTCTTGAGTCTACCTGTGACGTTACTGCAAATGAAATTCTGCTTGCTATATTTGCTTTAATAATACCTGTAATTACGTCAACAGATGGTCTTTGTGTTGCTATTACTAAATGCATTCCAGCCGCCCTTGCCATTTGCGCTAATCTACATATAGCATCTTCTACGTCATTTTTAGCTACCATCATTAAATCTGCAAGCTCATCTATTATAATTACTATTTGTGGTAATTTTCCTTCTGCGCCTTCTTTTTCTAGAGCTTCATTATATCCTGCTATATCTCTAACATTTTTCTCCGCAAATAAGTGATATCTATTTACCATTTCTTGAACAGCCCAAGCAAGAGCTCCTGCAGCCTTTTTAGGGTCTGTTACAACAGGTATTAATAAATGTGGTATTCCGTTATATACAGAAAGTTCAACAACTTTTGGGTCAACCATTACAAGTTTTACTTCACTTGGTTTTGATTTATATATTATGCTTGTAATTAATGTATTTATACAAACACTCTTTCCAGATCCTGTACTTCCTGCAATTAAAACGTGTGGCATTTTTGCTATATCTGTAACAATTGCTTCTCCTGCTGCATTTTTACCTAATGCAAATGCTAATTTTGATTTAGCACTTTTAAATTCATTACTATCTATAATATCTCTTAAATGTACTACTTCTTTTTCTTTGTTTGGTATTTCTATTCCTACAGCTTGTTTTCCTGGTATTGGTGCTTCTATTCTTATTGTTTCTGCAGCAAGGCTAAGTGCAATATCATCTGCCAAATTTGCTATTTTGCTAACCCTAACTCCTTCTGCTGGTTTTAATTCATATCTTGTTATTGTTGGTCCAACAGACACATTTTCTACTTTTGCAGATACACCAAAACTATATAAAGTTTTTTGTAATTTGTTTGCTGTATCTGTTACAGCTTTTTTTCCCATTTTAGTTGCAGCCTTACCTGGTGTTAAAAACTCTACAGGTGGAAATTCATAATTTTCATCTTCAACAGTTAATGCATGTTCTAATGTTAAAATTTCTTTTGATTTATCTTCTTTTACTTCTTCTTGTTTTTTAAATAAAGAGGTTTGCTCTTCATTGTTTTGGGCTGCCATTTTAATGTTAATTTGATCTTCTGTTACAATATTATTTTCCGGCATTATTTTTGCTTTTTTCTTTTTTTCTTCTTTTGGAATTATTTCTTTAGCTAATTTTAACTTTTTTTGTTCCAATCTTTGTTCTTTTAATTCTTGTTTTCTTTCATTTCTGCTTTCTACATATTCTTTTAATAATTCTGCTGGTTTTATTCCAAATAAGAAAATAGAATCTATTATAGCTACTCCTAGAGCAATTATTACTGTTCCTATTTTTCCAACTAATCCTATTAAAGCAATTGCACAAATTGCTCCTACCGCTCCGCCACCAATATTTTTGCTTCCATTTTCATATGCTTCTTCAACAGATTTTTCGAATCCTTCTGACATATCAAGTTTTCCCTGTGAAATTTGTATTACAGTAATAATTGTTGTTATACATAGTAAAAAAACTGCATATTGCAATATTTTTTTCATAAAGTTCTCTTTATCTTCATCGCATGCCAAAAAAACTGCAATTGCAAATGTTCCAATTGGAATAATGTATTTAATCCAACCCATTATTCCTCCTAAAACTGGACTTAATGTTTCTCCTATATATCCAGCTTTTGTATATATTAAAATTGCTAGTAGAATACTTATAATTATTAATGAAACTACTTGTAAATCTAATGTTTTTCTATTTTTCTTTTTACTTCTTCTTCCTCTTGGCATATTTTCTCCTTTTATTAATTGGATTCTCTATAAATTGGATTTTTTTTAACTGAGGTGAGAGGTGGGATGTTGGAGGTGGGATTTGTAGGGCAAGGCTTCGTAGACCTTTCCCCATTCTTCGCACTTCACACCTCGCACTTCACATTTCGCTAAATTACAATTTGCATATAATTTCTTAATCTAAAAAAGCCAGAGATTACAGGAAATCTATAAATTTAAAAATTTTGACTTCCATTTTAATTTCTGACTTCCCAATATTATTTTCCTCTTATTTAAGTTCTTTTCTGTTTTGTTCTATTGTTTTAATTGCTTCATTTAGAGTTACACTTACATTGTTTATAGCTGTCTCTAAATTTGCAAGTATACTATCTGCATAATCTTTTGTTCCTTTTGATATTTCTCTTGACATTTCATTTGCTGTTTCTATTATTTCTGCTTTTTGCTCATAAGCTTTTCTTGTAATTTCATGCTCATCTATCATTGCTATTATTCTATTTTCAGCTTCTTTTACAATTCCATCAGCTTCTCTTTGAGCTTCTTCTAATATACGAGCTCTTTCTTCTTTTACCCATTTAGCTTGTTTTAACTCATCTGGAAGTTTTAGTCTTATTTCTTTTATTATTTCCAATACTTCTTCTTTGTCTACTATTCCTTTTTCTGTAAATGGTAAGCTTTTACTCCTTTCCATTATGTCCTCTAATGTTTCTAATAATGTAAAAATTTCCATGATTTTACCCCTTTCGAATAAATATGACATATACACTTCCATATTTTCTTATGTCACAGATTCTCATTTCTTTATATTTTAAAATTTCTTGTTCTTTATTTTTATCATCTGTTTCAAATATTATTGTCCCATCTTCTGTTATTATGTCATTATCAAAAATATACTTTATTGCTTTTATTGCAAAATCAGATTTATATGGTGGATCCAAAAATATTATATCAAATTTTGTGTTTTGTTTATTTAATTTTTTTAAAGCTTCTACATAATCTTTATTTATTATTTCAGATTTATCTTCAAATTTTGTTTCTTTAATATTCTGTTTAATAATTCTTATAGCTTCATATGAATTATCACATAGCACTGCATATTTTGCGCCTCTACTTAAGGATTCAATAGCTAATGCTCCACTGCCCGAAAATAAATCTAATACATACTTATCTTCTAAATCAAACTGAATTATGCTAAATACTGCCTCTTTAACTCTGTCTAAAGTTGGTCTAGTATTTAATCCAGACAATGTATTTAACTTTTTTCCTCGTGCTGTGCCACTTATAACGCGCATAAATACACCTCTTTTTTTATTATCTATATTTTATTTTATTTTTTCAATATGTCAATAGTAATAATACAATTGTAACATATAAATAATATTATTGTAATTATTGTAACATTTCTACAATAATACGAGTACATTATACATAATAACTTTATATTTTGCAAGTTTTTTTGGAAAATATGAAATTAAATTTAATTGAACAAATAGGGACAGACCCCTTTTGTTTCACGAAGTGCGAGTTTTGAGGTGCGATTTTACCTCTCTATTGCTCTATAAATCGGTTTTCCTATTTTTATTGTATTTATTTTCTTTTGCATTTCTACTATAACTAGTGGTAATACCGAAATTGCAGCTGTATATATCCATTGTTTACTATTTAATGGTACCACATCAAATATTCCTGCTATCTTAGGCATTATTACTACTCCTACTTGTAATATTGTTCCTATTAAAAATGCTCCAATTAAATATTTGTTTTTAAACACTCCTGCTTTAAATAATGATTCTTCACTTCTTACATTAAAACTATGTATTAGTTCCAAGATACTAAGTGATATAAACGCCATTGTTCTTCCTACTTCTAGTCCATATAATTTATTTCCTAAACTAAATGCCAATAATGTAAGTATTCCTATCATAAACCCTTCAACAAATATTTTTTCCCATAAGCCATCTGCAAAAATACTTTTTTTGCTATCATTTGGTTTTTTATTCATTATATCTTTTTCTGCTGGCTCCATTCCAAGTGCTATTGCAGGAAATGAATCTGTAACTAGATTAATCCATAATAGTTGTATTGCTAACAATGGAGTTTCTAGTCCTAATAAAAGTCCAAAGAATATTGCTACTATTTCTCCTATATTTGTAGCAATTAAAAAATGAATTGCTTTTTTTATATTTGCATATATATGCCTTCCAGTTTTAACGGCTTCAACTATTGTTACAAAATTATCATCTGCAAGAATCATATCAGACGCATTTTTTGCAACATCTGTTCCGTCCTTTTCCCATTGATATTCCTATATCTGCATTTTTTAAGGCTGGTGCATCATTTACTCCGGTCTCCTGTCATTGCTACAACATTTCCGTTTACTCTGAAAAGCCTTTACAATTCTTACTTTATGTTCTGGCGAAACTCTTGCAAATACAGAATAATTCATAATTTCTTTTTCTAAATCTTTTTGTGAAATTCTATCCAATTCTTCACCTGTTATTGCTATTCCTCCAAGTTTTAAAATTCCTAATTCTTTTGCTATTGCTTTTGCTGTAATAATATGGTCTCCTGTAATCATTACTGTTTTTATTCCAGCTTGTTCGCACTTACGTACAGCTTCTTTTACTCCTTCTCTTGGAGGATCATACATTCCAATTAATCCAACAAAAATTAGATTATTTTCTAAATTATTATCTACTTTAGTTGGTAAAATATCTATATCTAAATATGCTACTGCAATTACCCTTAATGCTTCTTTTGCCATTTTATCATTTTTGTTTAATATAGTAGATTTATTGCTATTAGTTAGATCTTCTATTTTTCCATTGTTATATATTTTTTTGCATTTTTTAATTAATACATCTGGTGCGCCTTTTGTTATAATTCTATATCTATTCCCAACTTTATGTATTGTTGTCATTAGTTTTCTTTCGGAGTCAAATGGTATTTCATTTACTCTTTTTTCTATTTTATATATATTATTTTTGTTTTCTCCAACCTCTAATGCAGCATTTACAATTGCTACTTCTGTTGGCTCTCCATCTAAATTTTTTTCATTAATTGTGCAATCTGTACACATGCATGCCAATTTTAGAATATTCTTTTTGTTTTCTTCTGTAATTTTTGTATTTAGGTCTTCTATTTTTACTACTTTCATTTTGTTTTGAGTTAGTGTTCCTGTTTTATCTGAACATATTACTGTACTACTCCCTAAAGTTTCTACTGCTGGTAGTTTTCTTATAATACTATTTCGTTTTGCCATTTTTGTAACACCTATTGATAACACAATTGTTACTATTGCAGGTAATCCTTCTGGTATTGCTGCTACTGCAAGTCCAATTGAAGTCATAAACATTTCATTTACAGGTATTTTTTTAAACAATCCTATTACAAATATTAAAAAGCAAATTGCAAGAGCAGCAAGTCCTAGTTTTTTTCCTACTTCTCCGAAGTTTTATTTGTAAAGGTGTTTCTGGTGCTTCATCTGAAATTATTAAACTTGCTATTTTTCCAACTTTTGTGTTCATTCCTGTTCCGTATTACTATTGCTTCTGCATGTCCGAGCTACAGCAATAGTTGCACCAAATACCATGTTTATAAGATCTCCTATTGGTGCTTTTTCACTTAATATTGCTCGTTCATCTTTTAAAACAGGCACGGTTTCTCCTGTTAATGCTGACTCTTCTACCTTTAAATTATATGATTTTACAAGTCTTGCATCTGCTGGAATATATGAACCTGTTTCTATTATTATTAAGTCTCCTGGAACTAGATTTTCGCTAGTTATAGTCTTTATTATTCCATCTCTCTTTACTTTTGTAGTTGGTGCTGACATCTTTTTTAAAGCATCTAATGATTTTTCCGCTTTTGCTTCTTGTATAACTCCCATTATTGCATTTAAAACAACTATAAATATTATAATTATAGAATCTAAATATTCATTAGAGCCTTCTACTTTTGACATTATAGCAGATATTACAGCTGCAATTATTAGTATAATTATCATAAAGTCATTAAATTGTTTTAGAAATTTTACTAATATACTTTCTTTTTTCTTTTCTGTTAATTTGTTTTCTCCATATTTCTTTATTCTTTCTTCTACTTCTTCTTTTGTAAGTCCATTAACAGTATTTGTTTTTAATCTTTCACACGTTTCTTTAATACTTATTGTTTGCCACATACAAGCACTCTCCTTTGTAATTTTATTAATTAATCTTATGCTTGTATTTTTAATTTATTACAATTTATGTTGCACTCCATTATTATCTATTGTGTAATTATCTTTATAAATCAAATCTGATACTGTAACTATTTCATATCCTTTTTCTTTTATGTTTTTTATTAATGTATCTAAACTTAATGCTGTATTTTCTGTTCCATTATGCATAAGTATTATACTTCCTTTTTGCAATTTAGGTTCTATTCTTTCCCACATCTGTTCTGCTGTAAGGCCTTTATAGTCCAAAGAGTCTATATTCCATTGTATTGTAATATGATTTGATACTTCTGCTGCTTTTAGAACAGTATCATTATATTCTCCATAAGGTCCTCTATACAAGGTAGTTGGGTTGCCTGTTATTTGTTTTACTTTTTCTGAGCATCTTGTTATTTGTTCTACATTTTTTTCATAATTTAAATTATTTACATGTGGATGTGATTCTGAGTGATTTGCAATTTCATTTCCACTTTCATATATTTTCTTTACCGCTTCTGGAAATTTTTCTATCCAATCTCCAACCATAAAAAATGTCACTTTTACTTGGTTTTTTGTTAAAGTTTCTAATATTAAATCTATATCATCTGCGTTCCATGCACAATTTATTGTAAGAGCAACCTTATTTTCTTCTGTATCTACATTATATATTGGTAGCATTTTAGAAGTTTTTGCAGATGTTTGAATACTTGTTCCTACGTTTTGGGTTCTAAATGTTGCCGCTAGTAAAAACAATATCAACACTGTGCTTAATGCAATTGATACTGATATTAGTTTATCTTTATTTGTTATATAAAACATAAATAATCCCCCTAAAATATAGTTATTATATTTTTATGTTTTAATTTATAAATTATTCTTTTTTCTTATTGGATCGCAAATATACTAGGAAAAAGGAAGATAGCAGTCTGCATTCAGACTGCTATCTTGTAATTTTGTGTGTTATGCATTAACTAAAATTGCTGTTAATAAGCAAATTTGTGCTGGCACATAAGTAACCCATATAGCTAATTGCCATTTAGGGCTCTTTTTCTCAAACACACTTAATATTGCATCAGAAACAAGGAAAAGTATTCCTCCTATTCCGGCAAGTGTGCTAAAACTCCAGCTATTTACTGCATTTAATGCTAAACATGCTGCATAAGGAATACATATCCATATTCCTTGCTTTATTTTAGCATTAAAGTTCAAAAAGATAATCAAAATGAAGCACCACACTGCTATATATAAGCATGTATCTGAACGTTCTGTTGGCATAGCCACCATATACGCAAGATGTGCCATAGCAAAAGCAATTACTCCGTTTTCAAACTGATTTTCTTTTTTGCCTGTAATACATCCCCGGCTTGACATTATTAATATGTCGCCTGCACTTGAGCAAAGCATTGCCAAGAAAACATATTTATTTTTGGTAACCATTGCTACTCCCAAGGAAAAAATTAACAGAGCAAGAGAAAAAAGCAATTTGATTTTACCTTCCTGATTTAGCCGTAACTTTTTGTTCACACAAAACGCCTCCTTTATTCAAATTTTGGGCATTTTTATTATATAACCGTTTAAGTATTATGTCAATTGTATTTTCTAATTATATTCTATTAAATCTTTTACTACTTTGCTTGCAATCATAAGTCCTGCAACAGATGGTGAAAAAGCTATACTCCCAGGTACATGTTTTTTATTTGTTTGTTCTTCTGCATTTTCTGCTGGTTTAATTGGTTCTTCCTTTGAATATAAAACATCTAATTTCTTTATATTTCTTTGTCTTAATTCCTTTCTCATTACCTTTGCAAGCGGGCATATGCTTGTTTTATAAATATCTGTTATTTCAAATTTACTAGGATCCAATTTGTTTCCTGTTCCCATACTTGATATGACTGGGATGTTTAGTTTTGTAGCTTGTTCTATTAAAAAAAGTTTTGCAGTTACAGTATCTATTGCATCTACTACATAGTTTACTGAATTATCAATTACTTTTTCCTCACAATCAGGCATATAAAAAATTTTATATGTTTCTACCTTTGCTTCTGGATTAATTTCTAATATTCTTTGTTCCATTAAATCTACTTTATATTGTCCTATTGTTTTTGTTGTTGCAATTATTTGCCTATTAATATTTGTAATTGTAACTTTATCATTATCTACTAATATAAATTCTCCTACTCCACACCTTGCAAGTGCTTCTGCGACATATGATCCTACTCCACCTATTCCAAATATTGCAACTTTTGAATTATTTAATTTTTTTATATTCTCTGCCCCTATAAGCATTTCTGTTCTTGAAAATTGATTTAGCATTTATTACTCCTTTTATTTTCTATTTTAATTTTCATAAATTGCTTTTTTTAATTCTTCTTCAAATTCTTTTGGTAAATTGTTTTCTTCATTATATCTTTGTTCTATATCAGTATCTGTGTCTACTAATCCATAATTTTCTTTATAATATTTTAATAAATATGGCAATTCTTCTCCATCTTTTTCTAATTGTTTTATTGTTTTACTTATTGCATAATTTATTTCTTCGTAGGTTCCTACACATTCAAAAGGTTTTGCTTTTCCATGTCCACACAATCCTATAAAAGTTTCTAGTAATTCTTCATCTTTATATAAGTCTTTTTTAAATATTTTAATCAACTCTTTTTTGTATAAAAATGGACTAAATATTATAAATACAAATAAACATTTAGGGCACTTTCCGCACCATTTCCATGGAGTTTCTTTACTGCCTCGATTACAACTTCTAAAAACTTTGTGATATTTTTTCATTTTAGAAAATAGTTTTGCAATTTGCAACTCACTTAATGGTCTTAACACGCTAAAATATTTAATTTCATCTTCTAAGTAGTTTTCTACATACCATCTAAAATCTTCTTCAAATTCAAAGCTTTTAGAATATTGATGATTTATTTTTTCTCCTTCTATATTATTTTCATTGCTACTTGCATCATTAGAAACTGCAATATATTTTTTACCAGATAAATATGCAACTAAATATGATATAAATGCAAGAAGTGCAGAAAAAGGAGTATGTCCATTTAAAAATCCTTGTTCATTTAATTCAAATAAGCCTTTGTCCATAGTTCTTTTTATATGTATTATTTGTTCATTTTTATATCCTGCTTTTTTTATTGCTTTTAATTGTGGCTTTTTTTCATCCATAACTAAACATAGATTGTCCTTTTTATAATCTTTTAGTAAATCTAATGTAACGCAAGAATCTTTTCCTCCGCCTACAGGAATTAATGTTCCACTATATTTTAATGTTGTTTCAGTAATATTAAATTCAGTAATATAACCTGGCTTACATTCGCTTTCTATTTCAAATAAGTCATCAATATCTATGTCTATGTTGTTTATGTATCTAAACTCACCTAGCCCATAATAGTATATTTTTTTATACCATTCTACTTGTTCATCAGTTAATTTTCCGCATTCTATTATTATCCTTTTTGAACATGTAGTTTTCCAATAACTCATTAATTCTATCATTCCAATATTAAATACTATATTTTTTAATGTTTTAATATTTATATGATCAAAATCAATATTTAATTTACTAATTTCCAATGTTGGTCTAAACTTTTTATATCTTGGTATTTCAAAATAAAATGTTATCTTAATTGTGTCATTATCTCCTTCAATTATTTTATAATCTTCAAAAATAAAGGTTTTATATTTATTTCTCAATTCTTCGAATTTTCCCATTATTAATTGGCCTCCTTATTTTTTACTTATTATACTATACAATAAAAAGAAAAAAATGTAAAGATTTGTAAAAATTTTAGAGAACAAATTTCATTGACATTTACAGACTTTTTTCGACTTAAATTAAATATCGCCAGGAAGAACTTTGTATTCCTTGGCGATATTTATATTCTTTATTTATAATTAGTTTTAATCATATTGTGTTTCGTTTAATAATTTTACCATTTTATTTGTTAAACAAAAGGTAAAGTCTAGCATTCTATAATATTTGTATAAAGTATCTCTATCTAGTGAGAATTTTTTTAGTTTAGCTGTTTCAAACATTGACCCACACCAAAATCTTATATACATACAATTTTCTTTTATTGTTAATTCATAATTCATTTTCATTTCGTTATAAAATTGCATTAAGTCTTCCATGATGTCTGCTGTTAATAATTGCAACGCAATTATTTTATCTGAAGCATATACATCAAATATTTTTTCAAATTCTGGAGAATCAAGTTGTATTCTTAATTTGTCAAATGGTAATTCCCCTGTAAGTGTTCTAGCTAATAAGTTTTTGTCTTTTCTATCTTTTCTTAAATATAATAAAGTATTAAATGGTTTTGGTGTTTCTATTTTTGCAAATAATCCACTAAATACTGTCGAATAGCTTGTATTTCCATCACTATCAGTATATTCATTTTGAGTTAATACTTCTGCCATTGAGAAATTACAATTATTTTTTAATATACCTTGTATTAAATCTTCTGAATAGTATCTATCAAAGCTTTCAAATTCCGCCTCTCCAAATGTTGTTGAAGGTAATCCGTTTTGTGGTATAAATTCAAGTTGTTCCTCAAATGATTTTATCATTGTTCCAACTATTTTTGTTTTAAAGTCCATTCTGTATTTTTCTATTTTTGACTTTCCACCTCTATGCTTAAATATGGCATATCCTAGCATTGATATAAATATTAAAACTGCGCTTAATGCTTCTAAAGAATCACCTATTAGTTTTATAAAAACTATATTTATTATTATAATAATTGCTAAAACAAACATATTATGCCTATTTTCTACTCGTGCTTCTCCTCTAGCTATTTCCATATCTTCTGTGTTTTCACTAACTATTGTTTGATAAATTTGATTAAATTTCTCTTCTGTTGCCATATTCATTTTCTCCTTTGCGTTTTTCATATTATTCATTGTTGTTAAAATATTTCAAAATTTTTGAATCCTATATACAATTTATGTGAAGACGAACAGGCTCATTCGACTTCACATACATTATTTTATATGTTATTTATGTTTGTGTCAATTATTTTCTGTTTCTTAATTCATTTATTTTTTCTTCACCTTTTGTTATCCAATCTTTTAAATTAACTTTTGCCTTTATTGCTGGAAAGGCTTCTACCAATCTTCTATGCAAAGCTGATTTTTGTGTTATAATTTTCTTTACTTTTTTAGATATTTCTTCTGTATTGTCTCTTACATTTACAGAAATCTCTTTTAAGTTTGATATTATCTTTCCTGATATTATATTATCTGTTATATATACAGCCAATAATATTCCACATATAATGTGTAATGCTATATTTGGCATTTTTCCATATATATTAAGGAATGCAGGATTTACTATATAAAGTATAAGACAACCCATTATTCCAAAAGGTAATAAGGTCTCTAAACATATTCTACCATTTATATTAAATTTTCTTTTACTGTAATCCCACCATCTTGCGTGAAAAATTTTCTCCATAAAATAGCTTGTAAAATACTCTAATGTTCCACATATTAATATTGAAAATATAAATGTTGCTGGAATATCTGATTGATATTTTTTTAGTAGTATTGTAAGTAATATCACTCCATAACCATATATTGGACAGTATGGTCCAATTAAAAATCCTCTATTTACAAATTTCTTTTTATCAATTAATGTTTTTGTTACTTCCATTACCCATCCTAGTACTGAATATGTAAAGAATAGTAAAAAATATAATTCTATTGTTCTTAGCATATTATCCCCCTTCTTTTATTTGTTAAATTACACAATTAATTTTTCCAAGTCTTTTAAATTGTTTTCTTGTTTTAATATTTTATCTCTTTTTTTATTTGCTTTTAAGTTATCTTTTGCAACTGTCATAAGTAATTTAATTCTGTTGGTTTGGTTTGTTTCACTCGCTCCTGGATCATAATCTACTGGAGTTATATTTGCTTCTGGAAATTTAGTTCTTATTGTTTTTATTACTCCCTTTCCTACAATATGATTTGGCAAACATGCAAATGGTTGTAAACAGATAATATTTTGTATCCCTTTATTCATAAATTCAATTATTTCTGCTGTTAAAAGCCAACCTTCTCCTGTTTGATTTCCAGTAGATAATATTTCTTGCACCTCTTCTGCAAGTTTATTTATATTACATGGTTTCATATATCCTTTTTTAGAACTTGCTAATGCTTTTCCATAGTCTTTTTCTATTTTATCTAATAAATCTAAACCTACTTCAAAAATATCTGCTGTTATTTTAGAAGTTTTTAATAACTCATGTTTTATTGGATTATTTTTTAAGGCATATTTTGCAAATCCCATTAATTCTGGCATATATACTTCTGCGCCTTCTTTTTCTAGGATTTCTTCTGCGAAATTATTTCCATAAGGATGGTATTTTATTAGTATTTCTCCAACAATTCCTACTTTTGGTTTTTCTATACTTGTATCTAGTTCAATTTTTTCAAAGTCATTTACTATTTCATATAAGCTTTTATTAAACTCTTTTGTACTTGCAGTTTTAAGTAGTTCTTTGCATTTCTTCATCCATTTGTCATATACTTTTTTAGTTTCGCCTTTGTTTACCTCATAAGCTCTGTTTTTATGTAATACAGTTTGTAACAAATCTCCATAAATTGTAGCTTTTATTAGTTTTCTAACTAATTTTAATGTTATTTTAAATCCCGAATTTTTTTCAAGGCCAGCCATATTAAATGATATTACTGGAACATTTGAAAAGCCTGCATCTTTTAGAGCTTTTCTTATAAAGCCTATATAATTTGTTGCCCTACATCCTCCACCAGTTTGAGAAATCATAAGTGCTGTTTTGTTGGTATCATATTTTCCACTTTGAAGAGCTTCTATCATTTGTCCTGTTGTTAAAATTGATGGATAGCAAGCATCGTTATTTACATATTTCAAGCCTGTTTCTACAGTTTTATTTGTGCATTTTTTTAAAACTTCTACTTTATATCCTTCCGAATTTAGTACTGTCTCAAATAATTCAAAATGTATTGGTGCCATTTGTGGAATTAATATTGTATAATCTTTTTTCATTTGTTTTGTAAACTGTTTTTTTACTGTTTCGTAATTTCCTTTTTCGTTGTTACTATTATCCTCACATCTATTATTCATACTTGCAAGTAAAGAACGTATTCTTATTCTTATTGCGCCAAGATTATTTATTTCATCTATTTTTATTAGAGTATACATCTTGTTATAGCTTGCTAAAATTTCTTCAGCTTGGTCTGTTGTTACAGCATCTACTCCACAACCAAATGAATTTAATTGAACTAATTCAAGATTTTTTTGTTTTCCAACAAAATCAGCTGCCGCATATAGCCTTGAATGGAACATCCATTGGTCTACAACTCTTATTGGCCTTTTTACTTCTCCCAAAGGTGCTACGCTATCTTCTGTAAGCACTGCTATTCCTAGGCTTGTAATCATTTTATCTATACCATGGTTAACTTCTCCATCCAAATGATATGGTCTTCCAGCTAAAACAATTCCCCTTAAATTATGTTCGTTAATATATTTTAAAGTTTCTATACCTTTTTTATGTATATCTTCTCTAAAGTTTTGATATTCCTCTTCTGCCTTTTTAATTGCATTATTTAGCTCTGATTTAGTAAACTTATATTTCTTAAATTCCTCTATTTCCATAAATCTTTTGCTAAGTCCTTTTTTGTCAAGTGGTAAAAAAGGATTTATAAATTCTACATCTTTTAATTCTTCTATGTTATTTTTTAGTGTTTCTGAATATGATATTACTATTGGGCAGTTGAAGCTATTATTTGCCTTTTGGTCTTCTTTTCTAGAATGCATTATGCATGGATAAAATATTGTTTTTACTCCTTGTTCTATTAAACTAATTACATGTCCATGTGATAATTTTGCTGGATAACATACAGATTCTGATGGTATACTTTCCATACCTTTTTCATAAGTTTTTCTATTTGTTTTTTCAGAAAGTATTACTCTAAATCCTAAATTTGTAAATAAAGTAAACCAGAAAGGATAGTCCTCATACATGTTTAGAACTCTTGGTATTCCTATTGTTCCTCTTTTAGCATCTTTTTCTTCTAATGGTTTGTATCCAAATAATCTATTGTATTTATATTGATACAAATTAGGAATTTCTTTTTTAGATTTATCTATTCCAGCTCCTCTTTCACATCTATTACCAGATATAAATTTTTTTCCATTTGAAAACTCATTAAATGTAAGTAGACACCTATTTTCACACCCTTTACATCTTGTATGTATTACTGTTGTTTTTAATTCATCAATTTCTTTTAATTTTAATAATGTAGATTCTGCTTTCTTTTCTTCTAATTTGCTATATTTTTCTTTTGCAATTAAAGCTACTCCATAAGCTCCCATTAGTCCTGCAATATCTGGTCTTATTACATTTTTTCCTACTATTAATTCAAATGCACGAAGCACTGCGTCGTTATAGAAGGTTCCGCCTTGTACAACAATGTTTTCTCCTAAATCATCTACGTTTCTTATTTTCATAACTTTTTGTATTGCATTTTTTATTACAGAATAAGAAAGTCCTGCTGATATATCTCCTACGCTATATCCTTCTTTTTGTGCCTGTTTTATTTTTGAATTCATAAATACTGTACATCTTGAACCTAAATCTACTGGTTTTCTAGACATGATAGCTTCTCTTACAAATTCATCTAAGCTCAAGTTTAAACTTTTTGCAAATGTTTCTATAAAAGAACCACATCCAGATGAGCATGCTTCATTAAGCATAATATTATCTACTGCATGATTTTTTATTTTTATGTACTTCATATCTTGCCCACCAATATCTACTATACTATTAACTTCTGGCATAAAGTTTTTTGCTGCAGTATAATGTGCTATTGTTTCTATTTCTCCTACATCAACATTTAGTGCTGTCTGAATTAGTTTTTCTCCATATCCAGTTACACCACTATATACAATTTTTGCTTCTTTTGGAATTTTTGTATATAGTCTTTTTATCATATTTACAACGCTTTCAAGTGGTTTTCCTTCATTATTTTTATATGCAGAATATAAAAGATTTCCTTCTTCATCAATTAAAACTAATTTGCTTGTTGTTGAACCTGCATCTATACCTAAATAACAATTTCCTTTATGCAATTTTAAGTCTTTTCTTTTTATTTTATCTTTTCCATGTCTTCTTCTAAAATCTTTATACTCCTGCTCTATTGTAAATAATGGTGGTAAATGATTTTTTGTTTCATCTTTATAACTTTTTAGCAAATCTATTTTTGCTTTTAATTTTTGTGCACTTATAGTTTTATGATTTGAAGACTCAATTGCTGCACCTTTTGCAACTAGCAAATGTGCATCCTCTGGGAATATTATTTCTTTTTGTGTTAAATTCAAAGTTTCTATAAATCTTTTTCTAAGTTCAGATAAATAATTTAAAGGTCCACCTAAAAATGCAACATTTCCTTTAATTGGTCTACCACATGCTAGTCCGCTTATTGTTTGATTTACAACTGCTTGGAAAATAGATGCTGCTATATCTTCTTTTGCTGCCCCCTCATTTAAAAGTGGTTGAATATCTGTTTTTGCAAACACTCCGCATCTTGAAGCAATTGGATATATTGTTTTATAATTTTTAGCGAGCTCATTTAATCCCATTGTATCTGTACTTAAAAGGCTTGCCATTTGGTCTAAAAACGCTCCTGTACCACCTGCACATGTTCCATTCATACGTTGTTCTATTGATTTATCAAAATAAATTATTTTAGCATCTTCTCCACCTAATTCAATTGCAACATCAGTTCTTGGTATGTATTTTTCTATTGACCTTTTACATGCTACTACTTCTTGGATAAATGTCATTCCTAGAAGTTCGGAAACAGATAAAGCTCCGCGAACCAGTTAATGCAATAGTCATTTCTTCATCTTTATATTTATTTGCCAATTTTTCTAAGCATTCACATACTGTCTTTCTAGTATCTGAAAAATGCCTTTGATAGCTTGTACTAATTGTATTTAAATTTTCGTCCATTACAACTACTTTTACTGTTGTTGAACCTACGTCTAATCCTATATGTATCATTTTTTACCTCTTTATTTTATTTTTTGTAATTAAATTTATAATAATATGGCTGTATATCTTTATATATAGAGTCCATATAAATAATTTCTCCATCTTGTGCTTTTAATTTTAAATTTGGAAAAGTTCTTAACATTTTTTTGTCTGAAAATACTTTGTTTCCAAGTTCTGCTGTGTTATTCATTTTAAGTACTCTTTCATAGCTATTTATATATTTTTCTTTATTTATTACATCTAAATTGTACGAATATACTGTTCTTTCGAAAAACAACTTTAATGCAAATGCAGTTAATATTCCATCTATTACTAAAAATATAATCCCTACAATTACTAATACTTTTAAATAATTAATTGAAACTTTTGCTTTTACTTTATCTATTAATTTATCTATTATTGGATTAAAGTGTCTTATTAAGTATAAAGCAAGTAGTCCCCAAAATAGCGAAAATGTAAAGCATATTCTTCCATTTATATTAAGAAAATTGTTTGAATAATCCCACCAATTTACTTTAAAAATTACTTCTCCAAGATAACTTATAATGTATTCAACAATAGAACCTACTAAAAAACCACCAAAGAATAGTGTGTAATTGTTCTTTTTAAAGTATTGAAGTCCTAATATCATTGCTACTGCCCCAACACCGTAAATTGGGCAAAATGGGCCGTATAAAAAGCCTTTTCTACTTTCCAGCATTCCTTTTGTAAAAAGTCCAAATAATGTTTCTATAATATAACCTGCTATACTATATATAATAAAATATGTTAAAATCCTCCATATACTTATTCCTGCAATTTTTAGTGTCTTTTTTTCTTTCATCTTCTTTCCCCTTTATTATTAGAGTTATTTAATTGAAGTGAGAGGTGTGATGTGGGAGGTGAGATTTATAGGGCTAGGGCTTCCGTCGGAGACTTTTCTCTATTTTTCACACTTCGCACTTCAAACCTCGCACTTCATGAAATTACAATTTACCAGGTAATGTTACTATAAATGTTGTTCCTTTGTTTAATTTGCTTTCTACTTCTATTTTTCCACCTGATAATTCTACAATCCTTTTTGCTATTGTCATTCCAATTCCTGCCCCTGGTTTTGTATGTGACTTGTCTACTTGATAAAATCTATCAAATATCTTTTTAGCCTCTTCTTCTTCCATTCCTATTCCATAGTCTTTTATTTCTACAGTAATGTTTTCTTGATTTGTTTTCATTTTTACATCTATTTGTCCATCTTTTTTAGAAAATTTAATACTATTTTCTAATATGTTAATCCAAACTTGATTTAATAAATCTTTTTCTCCCAAAATTTCCTGCTCTTTTAAATTAACATTAAATTTTATATTTTTTTCCTTCCATTTTGGTTCTAATATACTTATTGTTCTTCTTATCTGTTCTGCTACATTAAATTTGGTTTTATTTGTTAATCTTTCCTGGTTTTCTAGTTTTGCTAGTTTTAATATGTTTGTTGACATGTGTAATAGTCTATTTGATTCTTCTTTTATAATTTCTGCATATTCTTTTCTTTCTTCTTTGCTCAAATCATCTTCTTCCAAGAGTTTTGCAAATCCTTGTATTGAACTAATTGGAGTTTTTATTTCATGCGATATGTTATTTATAAAATCTTTTTGTAAACATTCAATACTGTTTAATTCTTTTACCATCTGATTAAAATTATGCGTTAATTCCCCGTATTTCATCATCTCTTTTTGTTTCTAGTTCTACAGTAAAGTCACCTGCTGCTACTTTTTTTGTTGCTTCTGTTATCTTTTTTATTGGACTTACCATCTTTCTTGAAATATTTTGAACTAATGCAATAGTAATTAACACTATGCTAATAATCGAAACTCTAATGCTTCTACTTGATATCTTAAGTAAATCTTTTGCAGCTTGTCTTTGTTCCATATTAATTTCAATTAATTTTACATTTATAGATCTATGTACAAACACATAAAAAAGAAACGCAGTAAGTGCAATAACAATCAATATATACAATACTGCTGTTTTTATAATTTTTCGTTGTATTGATTTTTTCTTTCCAAATATAGATATAAATATTTTTTCAAACATCATTCTTTCCTTTATTATTTGTTTTTTGTTATTATTGCTTTGTAGCCTATTCCTCTAATAGTTAAAATTTCGAATTCATTTATATTACTTAATTTTTCTCTTATTCTTTTTATATGAACATCAACTGTTCTAAAATCTGATTCGTTGTCTAATCCCCATATTTCTTCTATCAATTCTTGTCTTGTAAATATTGTGTCTGGCGTACTTAAGAATTTATACAATAGCATAAACTCTTTTTGAGTTAATTGATAACTTTCTCCTTTATACATTACAGACATTTGTTTATAATCTAATATTAGATTTCCTATTATTAGTTTTTTTTCATTTGCAGAATTTGCCCTTTTTAATAATACTTTAACCCTAAGGAGCAATTCTTCCATGTCTATTGGTTTTACCATATAGTCATCTGCACCTAATAAAAAACCTTCTCTTTTATCTGCTATTGTAGACTTTGCTGTAACTAGCAATATAGGTATAGTATAGTTAGCTTCTCTTAATGATTTTGTAAGCTCGTATCCATCCATTTGCTCCATCATAATATCACTAATTATTAGATCTATATAATTTGTATCTATTATTTCTAATGCCTCTTCTCCATTTGTAGCTTCATAAGTTATGTATTCATTTTTTCTTAAATATGTAGTTATAAGTTTTCTTAAATTTTTATCATCTTCAACTACCAATATTTTAAACATTATTCCACCTCTTTTGGCCGTATTAGAAGTGGCAATATATACAAAAGGGGATGATTGTTTGGATATATTTTATACCACTTCTAATCATGGGTATATTATCAAACAAATATGAACTTATTATGAACTATATCAAATTTTGAAAAATTTGTCTAGTTTTGTTGTTTTTTAGAAGGCCTTCAATTTCTTCTGTTTAACAAAAAAATTAGCATTTCTGCTAATTTTTTTACACAAATTCTTCCCATACTAAATTTGCTAAATCTATTCCTCTATTTGTTAGTTTTATACTGTTTATATCTATTTCTATTAAATCTTGTGTTACTAATTTGCTTAGGCTTTCTCTATATAGATATATTGGATTTTCTATAAATTTATTTTTAAAGTCGGATATTTTAACTCCTTCTATTTTTCTTAAACCCAACAGCATAAATTCTTTTTGTTTATCTTTTTGTGTTTGTTTTTCATGTATTATTTTGCTATTTTCTGGCCAATCAAAATATTTGTCAAAATCATCTGTATTTGAATACCTTATTCCATTAAAATATGAATGTGCTGCAAGTCCGAACCCTAAATATTCTTCTTGATTCCAGCAACTCAAATTATGTTTAGATTCATATCCTGGTTTTGCATAATTAGATATTTCATAATGGACATATCCAGCATCTTCTAGTTGTTTTTTTACTTCCCAGTACATTTTCCTTTCTAATTCTTCTGGTGGCAAATATAGTTCTTTATTCTTTATTCTTTCTTCTATTATTGTTCCTTCTTCTACTATTAAAGAATATACAGATATATGTTCTGGATTTAATTTTATTATTCTTTCTAAATCTGTTTGTACATCTTCTAAAGTTTGAACTGGTAATCCTATCATCAAGTCTACATTTATGTTTTTAAAGCCTACTTTTCTAGCTAAATTATATCCTTCTAGGAAACTTGAATAGCTGTGAATTCTTCCTACTAACTTTAGAAGTTCACTATTTGTAGATTGCAATCCGAAACTTATTCTATTTATTCCCACATTATGGTAGTCTTTTAATTTTTCTTCTGTTATAGTTCCTGGGTTAATTTCTATTGTAATTTCTGCTGTTTTAGATATATTGAATTTTCTTTTTATTTCTTCTAATATTTCCACTATATATTTACTTTCAATAAATGATGGAGTTCCTCCTCCAAAATATATTGTTTTTATTATATAATCTTCTTTTTTAATTTTACATTTATTTATTTCTCTTTTTAATGCCTCTATATATTTTTCAATTAATCTAATTTTTCCTGAAAATGATATAAAATCACAATAAGCACATTTTCTTTTGCAAAATGGTATGTGTATGTATATACCTAATTCTTTCATAGTTTACTCCTCTGCGATTTTTATTATTTTTTCTAATCTATGGCTTACTCCTGACTTTCCTATTGGTTCTTTTAGCATAGCTCCTAGCTCTTGGTAGCTGGCCTCTGGATTTTCAATTCTTAAGTTAGCTAGCTCTTTTAAATTCTCTGGCAAACTTTCAAATTTCTTTTCTTTTTTTAACTTTTTTATTGCATTAACTTGTTTAATTGATGCGTCTATTATTTTATTTAAATTTGCTGTTTCACAATTTACTAATCTATTTATATTATTTCTTGTTTCTTTCATAACTCGAATTTCTTCAAACTTTATTACAGATTTGTTTGCCCCCATTAATGCTAAAAAAGATGATATTTCTTCTCCATCTTTAAGATATAACATGTAGTCTGAATTTTTTGTTGTAAGCTTGATGTTTATTCCAAAATTTTGAATTATTTCTTGTAATTGTTCTGCTTTTTCTTTATTCTTAAATAATATCTCTAAATGATAATCTTTGTTTGGATTATTAATAAAGCCTTTTTTTATAAAAGCTTCTCTAATTAATAACCTACTTAATTGCTCATCTTGTTTTAAGCTACTATTATTATCCCACATTTTTAGTTCAATTAGTTCTTCTCTTAAATCTGAAGAAAACGACATTTTAATTACTCCTTTTCTTGCATACTACAATTCTATCATTATTTGATAGATCTTTTTTAGAATAAATATCTTTATACATATTACTTGCTTTTATTAAGTTTATTACTTTATCTTTTTGATTATAACCTATTTCTAGTGCCAAAGTTCCATTATTATTTAAATACTTATACGCTTCTTTTATTATTCTTCTATATAAATCTAATCCATCTTCTCCACCATCTAGTGCAAGTTTTGGTTCCATTTGTACTTCTTTATCTAATGTTTGTATTGTTTTAGTTTCTATATATGGTGGATTTGAAACAATAATATCAAATTTTTCTTCTACTTTTTCAAAAAGATCTGATCGGATAATTTTGATGTTATTTTTTTGAGAATCTCCAATGACTTGTACCATTACAGAATTTTTTTGTGCAATTTTTAATGCATCATAACTAATATCTGATAAGGTAACCTGGCAACTTTCTATTTTTTTTGCAATTGATATTCCTATTGCGCCACTTCCCGTGCATAGATCTAATATTTTTATTTTTTTATTTGCATTTTGCTCCTTGCATATATTTATAACTTCTTCTACTAATATCTCTGTATCTGGTTGTGGAATTAATACATTTTTGTCTACATAGAATTCCAATCCCATAAATTCCTGTTTGTTTATTATATATTGTATTGGTATGCCATTTGCTAATTTTTGAATATCTTCTTTATACTTATTTATATTGCTTATATTTAATTCTTCTGTATCATGTATTAGTAGATATTCTTTGTTTTTATTTAAAATATTTGCTAATAGCATTCTTGTTTTTAAGTTTGGACTTTCTATATTATTTTTATTTAACAGCTCTATTCCATATTCCAATGCTTGTTTTATATTCATTTTTATTATCCTTCTCGCATTATTTTTTCTTTATTATATTAGCATAAAAAAGAATTTTTTACAATTTTTCCTATTAAACAAAAAAAGCCCCGCCTTAGCCGTCGGTATTAGAATTTTTAAGGACCTGCTCTTACACAGGTGGGTGCTCTCCCAAATACTCATGGGCTTCTTACTACTAAAAAGTGTAAGCATGCACGCCATATTCAGAGTTCTAAGCTCCCTTTCCTTATCTGTTGGTTCTAAAAATTCAGTCCTTACGTACTACGCAGGGAAAATTATTAACTTATTTGTATTTCTTGTGTTTCCTTTTAGATTGTATTTATATTATCATATGCTTAAAATATTTACAATGATACTATTTTGTTAAATAAAATATTTTTTATTTAATATACTTATTTTATCTTTATTATACTTTATTTTTTACACTAATTTATATATATTTAGTATTTGATTTTTATTATTTCTAATGTTATAATAAATATATCTTTGAGTTAAAAAAGTAAGACAATTTTCGATATTTTGTCTTACTTTTTTTCATTTAATGTTTTAGAGGGCGAAATTACTCTCGCCCTCTTTTTTAAGGATTATTTAGCCCTATATGCTGGACACTTTCGTAAACTACAGCGCCCTTCATCTTTTTCTCTTCGATTGCAGCTACTAAATTTTCTACAATTCGGCGCTCCAACTGACTGAGCTACAGTTCTTACCTCCCTTTGGTTTGATTTCATTCTTACTGCTATTGCTTTTGTTGACAAAGAGGAATCACTCCTTAAAATTATTAATAGCTAATGCTATTAGATATTATTATAGCATATTTTTATGTAAAATCAAAGATTTTAAATGATTTTCTCTTTCATTTTTACTAATATATTTAGTGCATCTATTGGTGTTAATTCATTTAAATTTATTTTATCTATTTCATGAGCTAATTCTGCCAGCTTATAATTATACATGTCCAATTGTCCTGTTGTTATTTTCTTGTTTTCTTTTTCTTGACTTTTCTTTCCTAGTATACTTTTTCTTTCCAAACTTCTTAATATCTCGTTTGCTCTTTTAGTAACATCTTTTGGTACTCCTGCTAGCCTTGCAACGTGTACCCCATAGCTTTCATCTGTTCCACCTTTTACAATTTTTCTTAAGAATATAACATCTTCACCTTTTTCTTTAACCGCTATTGAGTAATTTTTTACTCCTTGTATTTGATTTTCTAATTCTGTTAATTCGTGATAATGTGTTGCAAATAATGTTTTTGCTCCACATCTTTCTTTATCTGCTATATATTCTACAACCGCCCATGCAATTGAAAGTCCATCATAAGTAGATGTTCCTCTTCCAATTTCATCTAATATTACTAGACTCTTTTTAGTTGCCTCTCTTAATATTTCAGCAACTTCCATCATTTCTACCATAAATGTACTTTGGCCCATACTTAAATCATCTGAGGCACCAACTCTTGTAAATATCTTATCTACAACTCCTATTCTTGCAGATGTTACTGGTACAAAGCTTCCTATTTGTGCCATTAGTACAATTAAAGCGACTTGTCTCATATATGTAGATTTACCTGCCATATTAGGACCTGTTATTATGCTCATTTGTTCATTTTCTTCATCAAGATATGTATCATTATCTATAAATTCTCCAGCTGGCAACATTTTTTCTATAACAGGATGTCTTCCACCTTTGATATCTATTACTCCACCATCATCTATTATTGGTTTTTGATAGTTGTAGGCTTCTGCAACTATTGCAAATGATGTAAGTACATCTAATATAGAAATAATATTTGAAGCTTTTTGTAATCTTTCTATATTTACTGCAATTTTGTTTCTTATTTCTATAAACAATTTATACTCTAAATCAACGACCTTTTCTTCTGCTCCTAAAATTTTACTTTCTAGTTCATTTAACTCTTCTGTTATATATCTTTCACAGTTTGCAAGTGTTTGCTTTCTAATATATCTATCTGGAACTAAATTCAAATATGATTTTGTAACTTCAAAGAAATATCCAAATATTTTGTTAAATCCTACTTTTAGATTTTTAATGCCTGTTTCTTCTTTTTCTTTTGCTTCCAATTGTATTAGCCAATTTTTACCTTGTGTTGTTGCGTTTTTCAATTCATCTACTTCATCATTATAACCATTCTTTATTATTCCACCTTCTGTTATTGTAATTGGTGGATCTTCTACAATTGATTTTTCTATTAAATCATGAATGTCATTTAATTCATCTAAACTTAAATATAGATTTTGTAGTAATTCAGATTTGCTGGTTGCCAATATCTTTTTTAAATATGGCAACTGCTTTAGTGAATTCTTTAATGCTATCATATCTCTCGCATTACTATTTCCATATGCAATTTTTCCAACTAATCTTTCTATATCATAAATTCTTTTTAGTGAGTCTATAATATCTCCTCTAAAAATAACTTCGTTTTTTAACTCTTCTACTGCATTTAATCTTTTATTTATTTCTTTGCTATCTAAAAGAGGTTCATTTATCCATTTCCTTAAAAGTCTTCCTCCCATTGAGGTATAAGTTTTGTCTAATACCCAAAGCAATGTTCCTTTTTTACCTTGATTATTCATTTTTTCTGTTAGTTCCAAGTTTCGCCTTGATGAATAATTTAAAGACATATATTTTTGTGTTGAATACATTTTTATTATGTTTATGTGCTCTAGTTTTATTTTTTGAGTCTGATTTAAGTAATTTAACAAACCTACAATTGCTGGTATTTGTAATTCATTTTGTTCTGGTTCTTTTATTTTATTATCACTATCATCCACAAAAGAATATGGCTCTAAAAAATCTGGTGAGGTTTTTTTAAATAAATCTTCATCATAGCAATTAATGTATGCCTTAAATCTTAACTTTATTTCGCTTATTTCTTCTTTGCAATTAAATAGCATTTTATTTACTATTACTTCTGCTGGATTATATTTTGATATCTCATCTAAAAGCATTGCAAAATTATTTGTTTCTTCTATTTTTGTAGACAAAAATGTTCCTGTTGTTACATCACAAACTGCTATTCCAAAGTATATTCCTTTTTTGTATATTGACATTATATAATTATTTTTCTTTTCGTCTAACATATTAGACTCAATTACTGTTCCTGGTGTTACTACTCTTATTACATCTCTTTTAACAATGCCTTTTGCAGTTTTTGGATCTTCTAACTGCTCACATATTGCAACTTTATAGCCTTTTTCTATTAGTCTTGCAATATAACTTTCTGCTGCATGGAATGGAACTCCACACATTGGTGCACGCTCTTCTTGTCCGCAATCTCTACCAGTCAAAGTTATTTCTAGTTCTCTTGATGCAGTTTTGGCATCGTCAAAAAACATTTCATAGAAGTCACCTAATCTATAAAACACTATGCAATCATTATATTGTTCTTTTATTTCTAAATAATGCTTCATCATTGGAGAAAACTCTGCCATATATTAACGCTCCTCTTCTTTTTCCTCTTCTTTTTTTGCTTTTTCTTTATGCATTTCTGCTAAATATTGGTCTAAATTCAATTTTCCATCTTCAATTTCTTTTCTTATTTCTTCTTCACACTCTGCTTTAAGTTCATCATCTAATGCATTATATAGCACCTCGTATTTAGATGCATTAATTTTATACATCATTTTTATGTATTCGTTTCCGTAATTTTTATCTTCTTTTAATTTTTTTGTAGCTAAATATCCTTTAATAACTTTTTCTGCAGTCTTTCTTTTCATAAATTCTTCTAATTTCTTTTTATCCATTTAGTACTTCTCCTTTTAAATACCATTTGTGTTCTGATATTATTTTAATATTTATTATTTTTCCAATTAGTTCTTCAGGGCCTTCAAATATAACTACTTTGTTTGTATCCGTTCTACCTGTAAGCATATCTTGATTGTTTTTACTATATCCCTCTACTAATATTTTTTGTGTTGTTCCTATATATTTTTTGTTGTTTTCTTCAATGCTTTCTTCAAATACTTGTTTTAACCTGTCAAATCTTTTATGTTTTATTTCTTCTGGAATTTGATTTTCCATTTTATCTGCTCTTGTTCCCACTCTTCTAGAATATATAAACATAAAAATTTGTTCAAAATTAACTTGCTTTACAACATCAATTGTATCTTCAAAATCTTCTTCTGTTTCCCCTGGGAAACCTACTATTATATCTGTTGAAAATACTACATCTGGAATTTTATTTCTTATTCTTTTTATTAAATCTAAATATTGTTCTTTTGTGTATTTTCTATTCATTTCTTTTAATACATTGGTACTGCCTGATTGAAGCGGTACATGTATTAATCTTGATATTTTTTTACTTTTGCTTATTACATCTATTACATCATCAGTAAAATCTTTTGGATGTGGTGAAACAAATCTTATTACTTCTATTCCTTCAATTTTATCTACATCTTCTAATAAGTTTGCAAAATTGTAATTTTCTCCACCTTTATATGAATTTACATTTTGTCCAAGTAATGTTATTTCTCTATAGCCTTCTTTTGCAAGTTCCTTTATTTCATTTAAAATGTCTTCTGGTTTTCTGCTTCGTTCTCTTCCTCTTACATAAGGTACTATACAATAACTGCAAAAATTATTACATCCATACATTATTATAACAGAGGCTTGTCTATTACTACTTCTTTTTACTGGTAATCCTTCATAAATTTCTCCATCTATATCTATTACATCTTTTATCTTTTTATTTTTTGTTATAGCAATATATAAGTCTTCTGGAAATTTATGAAGTGTATGTGTCCCAAACACTACATCTACAAATGGATAGCTTTTTTTTATTTTTTCTGTAATATGCTCTTCTTGCATCATACATCCACCTATTGCTATTATTATATTTTTATTTTCTTTTATTTTCTTTAATTCTCCAAGTTTTCCAAAAAGCTTTTCTTCTGCATTTTCTCTAACACAACATGTATTTATAACATATAAATCTGCATTCTTTATGTCTTTAGATTTTGTGTATCCCATTTTTTCCATTATTCCAATTAATTTTTCAGAATCATTTTCATTAAGTTGACATCCCATTGTTAAAATGTAATACTTTTTGTTTTTATTTTCATTTATTTTTTTTACTTTTTCCATATATTCTTTTTGTTTTTCTATTATCTCTGTGCTCATTAAAATTCCTCCAATTAACCATTATATTTTATTATAAAATAATATATTTTTCAACAAAAAGCGTGTAAAAAAATTGCAAAGGAATTAAAATACATAACTTCCTTTGCAATTTATCTATTTCTTTCATTTCTTTGTATTGGAATATTTCTTGCATTTTTTATTTGTTGCTTACTTCTCATATTACTTTCTTTGTGTCTTTGCTTATAATTAACGGTTTTTGTTTTAGCACTATTTTCGATTTCTATATTCTTTAATATTCTATGAAACTTAAGTAAGAATCTATTTGCCGCTTCCTCATCTAAATCTAATTGTTTTACATCTTCCCAGTCTTTTTCTCTTTCTCTACATTCTACTTGTAAGTATTCCTTTATTGCATTTGTTGTTTTATTTTGTTCTCCAACTATTACAATAAAATCATCATCTTTTATTGCTTCAACAAACATGCTAATATCATTAAAATCATTTCCTAAATATATACACGCATCTATATTCTCTCTTCTTTTCACAAATCTTGCTGCTGTTCCTTTTGTGTTTTCTCCGAGTAAAGTCAACCCTATAGTTATTGTCTTTTTTCTGTGGAAAAGAAGTCTGTCCCAAATGAGCTTTTCCTTTTTTTAAGACTTTTTCAATATATCCTTTTATATCTAGTATTAATCTGTTTTCTCCGGATAAAGTTAGTTTTGTTATATCCATATCTTCTAAATCATCAAAACTTTGTTTAAATATAACATTTTTATTCTTTTTATAATACTCCCTTATTTCTGGTAAGTCATATGCATATATATGTTCCCCATCTGCTAAACGTATATTAGCAATATTACCTCCTTTTGATATAAATTCCTCAATTACAGCATTTACATCATTTACATCCATTTTATTTTTAAACACTTCTTCGTTCTTCTTTACATCTAGACATGTTGCGCCATTATCTCCAATAATATAATCAAAATATTTTAATGGGATTTTTTCTTTTTTTAATGCACTAATCATATCTGCTACTGTTCTTCCTGTATTTGCAATAATATGTATATCGGTTTGAGCTCTTTTAGATTTTATTTCTTGTAATATTGTTTTTAGTTCTTCGTTTATTATTATGGTTCCATCTTTATCAGTTATTATTCCTATACTTTTTATATTTCTTTGATTAATAGTCTTTTTTAATTGATTAAAAAACCTAATCATTTTATAATCTTTTTCGTCCATATAAATTCACCTAATATACTGCAAAAGCACTCTTATAATGAGTGCTTTTAGTTCTAAACTATGCAATTCCATATTTCTTTTTAAATTTATCTGCTCTTCCACCTGTTGTATCTTTTCTTAAATTACCTGTCCAGTAAGGATGGCATTTAGAACATACATCTACTTTTAAATCTTTTTTTGTAGAACCTACTTCTAATACATTTCCACATGCACATGTAACTGTTGTTTTTTCAAATTGTGGTTGTATATCTTTTTTCATTTTGCATTCACCTCTTCCTTAATTTACAATATATTTCTATTATGAATTATTTTTTTATTTTATAAGCGACTTTTATATTTTAACATATATTTTTTTATTTGGCAACGTTTTAAACAATTTTTATTTTTTCACTTGTGTTTTTATGCTTTGCATTTGTGCTTTTGCTGCTTCTATTGCATTATCAAAAGAAACCCTATTAACTAATTTGCCAATTATATTCCACAAACATGCAATTATTAAAATTATTAATCCTATTTTTTTCCATGTTTTTGCTAACATATTTTTCTCCTAAAACAAATTTACATATTTATTATACTATATTTTTTAGTTTTGTCAATACTAGGCTATTGCCTTTTTGGACGAATGAGAAACAAATGGGGACAGACCCCTTTTGTTTAACTTTAGACAAAAGGGGTCTGTCCCCATTCGTTCCTCAAAAATCTCCTGTTTATTCATTAACTAGAATAAATATATCCTTAAGGAAAGTATTAAGCTTTTCAGCATATTCAGTTTTTTCATTATCAGGAACAGTATCACTCAGTTTAATAACACAATCAGTAAATACTGGAAGTGTATCAGCTTCTGTTGGTGTGCCATTATATGTTGGTCTAAATACCCAACCTATTTTACCTATTGGACTATCGCTTTCATTCCAGTAGTAGCTATAAGTCTCATCATCACCATGGAAAATGTTAAAGCTCTTGCCATTGCTGCCTTCTACATATTCATAGTCCCAAGTGTAAGAATCTGAATTTCTTATAATTTGGAACCTAACTTCATTAGGGCCTTTTCCATCATAGTTAGTTGTTGGCCAATTAGACCAATCTTTTGTTGGAATAACACTGTTTAATGTGAATGTTGGTACAGTTTCTCCATTCACATAACTATTCCAATCTATCTCATCTTGGTTTTGAGATTCTTTTCCTCCATCATTGTCCTCTACTGTTGCATTTTTTATATTTACTTTAAATTCATTTCCATTAGGTGAAGTTACCTTATAATAATTCGTTTGATTTTCAACCTTCCATTCATTTCCTAAATTTTGTTTTAGTTCTTCTTTCTTTACCTCTTGGCTTCTAGCATCATATGCTCCAACAGCTGCCGCTACTAAATTTTCTCTATCAGCTTCCTTTTGTGTTCCTGTTTTTGCTGTTCTTGCTGTTGTAAACAATCCTCCATCTTTCGCAACTGTAACTGTTACTGCTACTAATATTAGCATTACTATAATCGTTATAATTAGTGCTATTAGTGTAATCCCGTCTTTTGTTTTCTTTCATTTTTGTTTTCCTCCTATAATTAATTATTTTACAAATTCTAATTTATCTCTTTTATGGTATAAAAAGTACACCATATTTATATGTTTTATACGAAATTTTTTACGCAAAAAGCACATAAATATAGTGTATATATTTATTTTTTTATTGTTTATTAAATTACCTCGTGTGTGTGTCACAGCTCCAATGGCTACATGGTTTGTCATTTGTGATTTTCCTCATATAATATGTTTATAAGGTTTATTTAATATGAATTTTTATAAACATATTCTTTCTTTTATATTTGTGGGTCGCCAAGGGCGACGACCCCCTATATTTTGAAGTAAAATTTTTTTAGACGTATGCAATTAATTTCAAGTATAAGTAAATTTACTCCTTGTTTAGCATGCTCTTATTAAGTTATTTTATTCCATTTCAGTAAATGTGTAATGATAAGTGGGATATTCTCTACCTTTAGCTACAGCCGTAATAGAATAACTTCCATCAATTTTATACTTTTTACCATCTTTAACAATCATTAAATTAACTCTCATTAAACTTGTTGCTAGACCTCCTACTAATAAATCTGTATGATCATCAGCATTCCATTCTTCTTCTTCTGTTAATTTATTAGAATAATAATAGTCATAATAATTATATACCTTGCCATCATCAGATATAGTTTTTAAATAATCAACCATTTTTACGAAACCATCTAATGTAGTGGATTCTTCTTTGTTTAAAAGGAATTTAATTGAAGTTTTCATACCCTCAACTCTAGCATAATCATATCCTATTTTATCAATATCTATCCCATATTTATTTGCTACTTCTTTTGCATATTTTTTTTCCGCATTAAAATCTTCATTAAAATATATAAATGTAAAACATAAAACTACTGCTAATAAACTAACTGCTAAAATAGTTATTATTTTTTTCATATCTAATTTTCTCCTCTTTAGTTTTCTTCTAAAGCTACTTCTACATTAGGTATAAGTCCTTTATCATTACCTAGATTAATTTTCTTAATCCATAACCCACTTCTACATGATTAATATCATTAGCAAGTTTTTCTAATCTTGAAAAACCATTTTCATCTTTTTTATTTCTGATTCTGATGTGACTATGAATTTTTCCAAATTGCCCTTTGCTTTATTAGCTTATTTTTCTGCTACTGTAGTAACAGTTTTTTCAACTGCATTACTGGTAACATCATGATTCCTTTATTTATTCCATCAGAAATACCATTTTTAATAATATTACCTGATAATCCCATGATCTCAGATCCGCCTTCTATTTTTTAAACTGAAAAGATACAATAATTTTAACCTTATTGAAATACATTGACATTATATCAGTTTGTTTATAGGTTCGCAACCAATTCCCAGAAAATTCATAATAAATAATTTGAAATAAAGTTCTAAATTAATATTATCCCGTATTTCTCTTATTTTTCTATAATCCTCTTTGATTACCCCTGTTTGAAGAGTTTTTCTTCATTTTTATAATATTCGGCAACATCAACTCGTAGGCGTTCAAGTTATATTAAACATACAATTTTCTCTAACTGTATACCTACTTTTTTAAATACACCTTTACAAAAAATTTTATAATCTTTTTAGGGTATTATCTTAATACATTAATCCAATCTCCAAATACATGTGCTAGCATATTTGAAAATGTTAGTTTTTTTACTTCTTTATTTGCTATTAAATCACTTGTTGCTATTAGGTTTCCATCTATATAATATTTTACTTCTCCGTAATTTTTCACCTTGTTTTACAGGCGCTGATATATTATTATTTATACTTATATCTGATGTTAAATTCTTGCTTTGCCCTTTCTTTATTAATGCTCCACAGTTTTCTTCTAAAGCGACTTCTACATTAGGTATAAGTCCTTTATTTACTTCTATGTTTTTTACTGTATCATCTTTATTTCCACATAATACATATTCATAATTTGAAAAACCATAGTCTAGTAGTTTTTGAGCTTCTGCAAATCTAATTTTGCTTGTTTCACCTTTCATAATAACTGCTATTAAAGATAAATTATCTCTTGTTGCAGTTGCAGACAAATTAAACAAAGCAACAGATGTTGAGCCTGTTTTTAATCCTGTACATCCTGCATAATTTCTAACTAATTTATTTGTGTTTACTAATTCTGACTTTCCATCCCTTAAACTATCCATCCATATTGTTGTATATTCCATTATTTTAGGATGTTTAGTTATTAATTCTCTTGACATTATTGCTATATCATAGCTTGAAGTTACATGTCCATCTTCATCTATTCCATGGCAGTTTTTAAAAGTTGTGTCATTCATTCCAAGTTCTTTTGCTCTTTTATTCATTTGTTCAACAAACATTTCTTGAGAACCAGCAAGGTATTCTGCCATAGCTACACAACAATCATTTGCAGAAACTACACATATTGCTTTTAACATTTCATGTACAGTAAGTGTTTCGGTTGTATCTAGCCAAATTTGAGAGCCTCCCATTTTACTTGCATTTTCGGAACATGGTACATTATCTTGTAATGTTATAGTTCCGATTATCTAATGCTTCCATAATTAAAAGAATTGTCATTACTTTTGTAACACTAGCTGGTCTTAATTGTTCATGCATATTGTGGTCATACAAGATTGTACCAGTATTTTGTTCCATTAATATGGCACTTCCACATGTTAAATTCAAAAAATTTCCTGTTTTTTCACTTTCTTGTGTTTCTGCCGATGTAGTAACTGTTTTTTCTGTATTATTTGACCATACATATATACTATCTAAATTTGTAGCATTTGATACAGTTAAAATAGAAAACGCAAAAAAAATGCTTAATATTGCAATAGCTATATATTTCTTATATCTCATAAAAAAATACCTCCTAAATCTTTTTAATTAATATTATGCATTAATTAAAAAGTTTAGAAGGCAAAACATCTATACATTTTCTACTTTTACAATTCTTATATTAACTGTATTTTCCGTTGTTTCACTATAAATCTTTATATCATAATCATTTTCATTTTTAAATTTAAAATCTATGCTACCATATGCAATAGCTGCATCTTTGCCACTTTCAACATAACTTACCTTTCTACTATGTTCATGTCTTTCGACCACCTTTAAGCTAGATATCTGCAAAACTACATTGTACAAAGTACTGCTTACTTGACAATTTCCTCCACCATATCCTTTTTTTATATTTCCTTCTTTATCAAAAATCTCTGCTTCTTTATATCCTGCCTCTGCAGTAGCTTTTCCTACAGTATTACAAAAAGAAAATGTTTCTCCTGCTTTTACTATTGTTCCATTTAGTTTAGAACATGTAAGTGACATATTATGTTCTCTGTTTACATCTTTGTACATAATTGGGGTAGAAAATGAGGCTAAATCAGTTTCAATAGGTTCAGTTTGTTTTGTTTCAGTAACAATTGTGTTCACATTGTTATCTTCTATTTTTTGATTTAAGTTATTCTCTTGATTATTTGTGTAACTAGTTTTATATGCTGTATAATTTACATTGTTTTTATCTTGGTCACTTTTACAACCCGTTAAGCAAAGAGCACACAATGCTACAATTGCAATAAAAAGAATTTTCATTAATCATCTTCCTCGCTTGTATCTTCATCTTCGTTCTTTGTTTCATCATATTCAAATTCATAAACAGTTTCTTGTTTAGGGTCATTTTTTTCCTTTTTAATTTTTTCTTTTTCTTGCTTTTTAATCTCTTTATTTGCTTTTTCCATAACTTCATTTTCTATTTCTTTTTTTAATTTAGCAGTTTTTTTCATCATTTCATTAGCTTTTTCAAATAAATCTGGTACATAATCTAATAATCTATCAATTGCAGAAGAATGATTTACTGGCAATAATTTAACGCTTCCTTCTTGAATTACCAAAAACGCAACTGGATTTATACTAACGCCTGCACCAGAACCTCCTCCAAATGGTAATTTATATTGCACTTGTTCTTCTTTTTCTTTTTTTATATATTCATCTATTGTTTCTTCATTAAATTCACTACCACCTGCAGCAAATCCAAAACTAACTTTTGAAATCGGTATTATAACTATATTATTGCTAGTTTCTATTGGCTCACCTATTATAGTATTTACATCTACCATATCTTGTATACTACTCATTGCTGTAAGCATAAGCCCTTCTATTGGATGTTCTTTTGTCATACTTTTTTACACTCCTTTTCTTTTTTAAAATGTATATTATGTTTATAATATGTACCATTTTTAGGCTAATTATACAATCTATACATATTTTTAAAAGATTTTGCATGTAAAATGATGGTTCAATTTTATACATATAATCTTCAATTTTGTTTTTTTTAGCTGTCTTTGCTAGAAAAATTGATATAACAGTAGATGTTACAGCAGTTAAAAAAGTTGTGATTCCAATATTATTTGTATCAAAATTAACATATAACTTTAATTTTTCTGTAGTTATATTTAAACTTTTTAGAACCTTTAATTCTTTTATTTCTATATCCTTGTTTTCATTAAAATCTTTGATTCCTTTTAGAAGGAGGTTTTTAAAAATTTTGCTGTTTTTAATTTCTTTTATTTTATCTTTATTAAGTTTTATTTTTACCCAAGTTAGTTTATTAAATAACTTTAATTTAATAATAAATCTATATTTTGAAACTTTTCTTTTTTTAGGTCTTGTAGAATCAAATATAAAATTATTTATTTCAAATTGTATTGTAGATAAAATTAGCATTATACTAACTGTTAATATTATAATTAGTATAGTTAATACACACCAAACTATAATCATTTACTGCCTCTTTTTATTTAAAGTATAGGATTGCAAGTTTATTTTATATGTTTTCTTTTTCCTATCTAGTTTAATTATAGTATTTCCATATTCTGGTTTGTTATACTTATTAACAAAAATGAGAGAGGTAAGTTTACACTCACCTCCCTCGGATAGAACTCTATCCTATTGCCCCGATTAAAAAAGTGTTATTCTGTTTTTAAGATCTTCAAAGACCTCTTCAACTTCCTCAGAATTGATATAGATCAATCCGAAGCGTGTCATAAGCTTATAGCTTCCTAACTCTTTGAAAAGTTCTTTTGCAGCAATAACCATGGTTTTATTCAAGCCTACTGCAACAGATGCGTCCTCGTGCTTATAGGTTGAAGACTTTACTTCTACAACAGGAATGCAGTCTTTCTGTTCGACAATCTCCAAAATAACAGACGGACCATAAAAGTCCATAGCACTGAACTCCATCTCAGTATGCTTATTTCTGTGGTTTTCCCATTTTTTTCTGATTTTTAACATAGCTGTCTCCTCCTTGCTGTTTCAGTTGTGGGGCATATAATTTAGAGTGGTTTTATATTATCACACTTAACATAAAAAAGCAAGCTATTTGCTTGCTTTTTCCACTATTATATCTCCAAAGTTTTTTTCTTGTTGTGCTCTTATTTTGTTCCTTCTTGTTAATTCTAATATTCCAGAAAATGCTGTTACAGTTTCTAGTCTTGTATATTTTTTTGCACTACATAATTTGCTAAAAATGAATTTTGGCTTTTTAATTAATTCTTTAAATATATCTTTTACTTTGCTTGTAACTGTAACTGTTTCTGTTATAGCTATTTTTTCTATGTTTATTGCGTTTTTATTTATTTTTGATTTATTTCTTTCTAACAAATTTTTATAGTTTTGTTCTATTAAATCTTTAGAAAATTTTTGTTCTAGCTTTCTTGCTGGTAGTTCTATTTTGTCTGGTACTTTGTAAAATCTTTTTGAATATATTTGATAAAATTCTTTTAATTTTTTAGAAATTTCTTTATATTTTTTATATTCAATTATTCTATGTACTAATTCTTCTTCTGTAAGCTCTGCCTCATCTTCTACTTGCTTTGGTAAAAGGCTTTTAGATTTTATAAATAATAATGTTGAAGCCATTAATATAAATTCACTTGTTACATCTAGATTTAATTCTTGCATTTTATTTATATATTCTATATATTGATCTGTTATTTCAGATATGCTTATTTGGTTTATATCCATTTTGTTTTTGTCTACTAAATGACATAATAAATCTAAAGGCCCCTCGAAATTATCTAGTTTTATTGCATATTTATTTGTTTCTAATGTTAAAATGTTGTTCACTTTTTACTCCTTAAATATTACTCTTCTAATGCAATTTTTATTGTTTCTGATAAATAACCTTTTTTAGCTAGATAGGCTATTATCTCCTCTCTTTCTAAACTATTTTGTTTTTTTATTGCTATATTCTTTGCAGATTGTATTTCGTATTCTAATAGTTCTTCTTTATTATTGCATATATAATTATCTATTATATCTTTTTTTAAGCCTTTTGTCATTAGTTTATATTGAATTTCTTTTATTGACATATTCTTTAAATTTTTAAATTCATTTACTGCTCTTTGTATGTAATTTTCATCGTTTATGTAGTTTAATTCTTTTAATTCTTCTATCACATCATCTAGCATTTCTCCAGAATCTTCTCTAAATTTTTGTCTTACTTCTTGTTCTGTTCTTTTTTTAAATAATATATATTTTAATACTTTTGTTTTTAGTTTGTCAAATTCTTCTACATAATCCATTGATTGCTCCTACTGTTAAATTAATTTTATTCCTCTGTGTCTTCGTCTTCTTCATTATCTCCTAGGCTTTTTTCAAATGCTTCTTCAAAATTCTCTCTAACTTTTTTCTCTACTTCTTCCATTACTTCTGGATTATTATGTAAATATAGTTTTACGTTTTCTCTACCTTGTCCTATTTTTTCTCCATTATAACTGAACCATGAACCACTTTTTTCTATTATGTCTAGATTTACAGCCATATCTAGAATATTTCCTTCTTTTGATATTCCTTTTCCATATACTATATCAAATTCAGCCTCTCTAAATGGTGGTGCAACTTTGTTTTTTACAACTTTTACTCTTGCACGGTTTCCTACTATCTCTCCATCTTGTTTTATGTTTTCTATTTTTCTAATATCCAATCTTACAGATGCATAGAATTTTAATGCTCTTCCTCCTGTTGTTGTTTCTGGATTTCCAAACATTACTCCTATTTTTTCTCTTAATTGGTTTATAAATATAATAACTGTTTTTGATTTATTTATAGCTCCTGCTAATTTTCTTAATGCTTGTGACATAAGTCTTGCTTGTAATCCCATATGTGAATCTCCCATGTCACCATCTATTTCGGCTTTTGGTACTAATGCTGCAACAGAGTCTACTACAATTACATCTAAAGCTCCACTTCTTACTAAACTTTCTGTTATTTCTAAAGCTTGTTCTCCTGTATCTGGTTGTGAAACTATTAAATTATCTATATCTACTCCTAAATGTTTTGCATATACTGGGTCTAATGCGTGTTCTGCATCTATAAATGCTGCTTCTCCATTCATTTTTTGTGCTTCTGCTATTATATGTAATGCAAGTGTTGTTTTTCCAGAAGATTCTGGTCCAAATATTTCTATTATTCTTCCTCTAGGAACTCCTCCTATACCTAATGCTATATCTAATCCTAATGCACCTGTTGGTATTGCTTCTACATTCATTGCTTGATATTCCCCAAGTTTCATTACTGATCCTTTTCCAAATTGTTTTTCGATTTGACTTAATGCTATTTCTAATGCTTTCTTTTTTTCTGTGTTTTGATCACTCATTATTATTCCTCCTCAAATTGTGAAATGAATTCTTATTTTTTTCTCTCACATATTATTTCTTCCCTTGTTATAATTTAAAGTATTGTTTCAAACGTATGTTTGCTATTATTATATATGATAATTTTATTTTGTCAAGCATTTTTTTAATTTTATTCTTTTACTTTGTAACAATTTTCTATGTTGTAGAAAATATTATACCAATTACTAGATAAATCTCCTTTTAATTTTTTCGAATGCAATATAAAGTTACTGTTATTATATAAACTAATAAATGGCATTTCATTATTATATATCTCTATTATTTTGTTATACTTTTGTTTTAGTAATTCTTTGTCTTCTATATATGGTATTTCATTTAATATATTACTTACCTCCTCATTTTTATAATTAGATAAGTTATCTTCTCCAAAATATGAATTTAAGTCTGGATATATTGGAACTATATTTCCAGTTAAAATTATATCATAATTCTTATTTTTTACATAGTTACTAAAGTTATTACTATTTACTTTTATTATATTTACTTTTATTCCACTTTTTTCTAGTTGTTCTTTTATTAACTCTGCACACATTACTCTTGTTTCATTTTCTCGGTTTACCAATAAATTAAACTCTAATCTATTATTTTGTTTTCTCCAGCAGTCATTTTTATATGTCCAACCTTCATTTACTAAAATGCTTTTTGAAACATTTGGATTATACATGTCTTCTTTTTCTTCTTGTTTATACAAATAGCATCCATAATCCAGTGGAAAATTGCTTATATTATATTTATTGTTATAAATTGTATATATAATTTCTTTTCTATCTATTGCATATGCTATTGCTTTTCGTATTTCTTTATTTTGCAATATCTTTTTTTCATTATTTATTGCAATATAGTCAAATTCTCGTCCTTTTGAAACCTCTACATTAAATCCCATTGTTCCAATATAATCTTCATAATATACATTTTGAGTTATTATTAAATCTTGTTCCTGTTTAGCAAAGTCTAAATACATATCTTTAACATCTTTACATATATTTATGTTTATCTCATTTATTTTTAAATCTGAACTGACTTTCTCTAGTTTAATTTGTTTTTGATTAATTTCCTTTATTTTGTAAATTCCTGTACCTACTGGCAAATTTGATATGCTTTCTAAATTCTCCTTATTGTATGAATTACATGATATTATAGGGAAACTCATCATATATTCAAAGAAATTTACTGGTTCTTCTAAAAATATTTTTATAGTATTTTCATCTATTATTTCTACATTTGATATCTTATTTACATTTTCTTTATATACTGTATCTTTTTCTTTTAAAGCTTCTATTGTAAACTTTACATCCTTTGTTGTAAAGCTTGTCCCATCATGCCAATATATATTTTCTTTAATTTTTATTATATACGTTTTATCATTTATTTTAGATATTTCTTCTGCTAAATCATTTTCCAACTCGAAGTTTTTATTTATATTTAATAATGGCCTAAATATTAATTTATCTATATATTGAATATCTTTGTTTTGAGTTAATAATGGATTTATAGTGTCAAAATTATATATACCTATATTAATTTGCTTTTCTGTTCTCAATTCATATTTTTGACTACTAGTAAATATTTTTTCTTTTTTATTATCTTTATAAACTATATAAACAGCTAACAGTATTAATATTACAACTATTGTAAAAAAAATTATTTTAAAAACATTTGCTTTCATATTGTTCTCCAATCAAAAAGGTTTTTTTATATGTTGGATGTTTAAAAATCTTTGATTTTTCCTATTCAACAATAAATAGGGGCTAATAAATTAGCCCCCTTAATATATTTATCTTACTAATTATTTTCTAGACTCAATAATTAATTTCATTCCTGTTCTATTTTCGCCCTCAACTTCTACTTCTGCAAATGCTGGTATACATACCAAGTCTACACCAGATGGTGCAACAAACCCTCTTGCTATTGCTACAGCCTTAACTGCTTGATTTAATGCTCCTGCCCCAATCGCTTGCATTTCTGCTTTATTACTCTCCTTTACTAATCCTGCAATTGCTCCTGCTACTGAATTTGGATTTGATTTTGATGAAATTTTTAAAACTTCCATTTTTTGCCTCCTAAAATTAATTTTTGTAACTCTATCTTTTGTTTCATTTGTTACTATTATTTTATAATACATTTTAAATAATATGTCTATATATTTTTGGTAAAAAAAGGAAGTTTTCATCGCGCAAATCGCACTAAATTCGCCAAATATTATAATTTTATTCGTCTAATTTTTTCTGCTCGACATGTTTCGTCATTTATATTAAGTATTATTCCATTGCAAACAATTTGTGAATCTGCACTTGTTTTGTATCTTTCCGGAAGAGTTGTTACAAATCTTTTTATTGATGCATCTACATCCATTCCTATTACAGATTTTTTAGGTCCAGACATTCCGACATCTGTTATGTATGCTGTTCCATTTTCTAAAATAGCTTCATCAGCTGTTGCAACATGTGTATGTGTTCCATATAGGCAAGTTATTTTTCCATCTAAAAAATATCCCATTGCTATTTTTTCTGCCGTTGCTTCTGCATGAAAATCTACTATAATTATATCTGTATTATCCTTAATTTTATTTATAATATCTTGTACAACTATAAATGGATTCTCTGACAAAACATTCATATCAACTCTACCTATTAAATTAATTACACATATCTTTTTATTGTTACATTCATATATTCCATATCCATTTCCTAATACATCTCTTGCATAATTGGCTGGTCTTAATAAATTTTTGTTTTCTATTATATTAAATATATCTTTCTTTCCCCATGTATGGTTTCCCATTGTTACTACATTTACTCCTGCACACATTAAATCTTTAAATATTTTTGATGTTATTCCCATTCCATCTGCACTATTTTCTCCATTTGCTATTACAAAATCTATATTATTTTCTTTTATTGCTTTTGGTAATATTTCTTTTACTCTTTTTACAGAATTCTCTCCTATTAAATCTCCTAAAACTAAAATATTCATTTGGCATCATCCTTTCTTATTTGTCTTGTATTATATTATTCTTTTTATAAAAATACAATAATAAGATTTAAAATCATTTTTCTTTACTTTATGTAAAGCATGTGCTATAATTATTTAGCATTGTGTAATATACCAATGACTTTATTATTGAAAGGGGTCGTTATTATGACCTTGCGGGAGTTAATACGTTATTTACAACTCTTTATTGACTTTTCTGAAGAGCTTGAAGACATTGTAATCAGAAATGAAGCGGATTTTTGCAGGTATGACCTTATTGGATATTTCATAACTGATGAATTTCAGCATGATATGCACACTGCAAAAATTTACTGGGACAATAATTCCTACGAAGGAGTAAGATTTTATTTTGTTTTTCACCAAGATAAAGAAGGGCTCTTTTCGTTGGAACTTTGCTCCGAAATTTAACTCTCAAAAAAAAGCCGTCGCTTCGCGACGGTTTTTTCTTTTATTAATTTTATTATTTTGCATAATCAATTGCTCTTGTTTCTCTAATTACATTAACTTTTATTTGTCCAGGATATTCCATTTCTGATTCTACTTTTTCTGCAACTTCTCTTGCCATTATAACCATTTGACTATCTGAAACTTTTTCTGGTTTTACTATTAGTCTTATTTCACGTCCAGCTTGTACTGCAAATGATTTTTCTACTCCTTCAAAAGAATCTGCAATTTCTTCTAATTTTTCTAATCTTTTAATATATGTTTCTAATGTTTCTCTTCTTGCTCCTGGTCTAGATGCTGATATTGCATCTGCTGCTTGAACTAATACTGCCTCAATTGTTTTTGGTTCAACATCTCCATGATGTGCTTGAACAGCATTTATTATAATGTCATTTTCTTTGTATTTTTTAAGAACATCTACACCTATTTCTACGTGTGTTCCTTCCATATCATGGTCTAATGCTTTTCCTATATCATGTAATAATCCTGCTCTTCTTGCTATTTTTGGATCTAACCCAAGCTCTTCTGCCATTATTCTTGCCAAGTTAGAAACTTCTATTGAGTGGTTTAGCACATTTTGCCCATAACTTGTTCTATATTTTAATTTACCAATTAATTTTACCAAGTCTGGATGTAATCCATGAACTCCTGTTTCTAAAACAGCTCTTTCTCCTTCTTGTTTAATAATTGCTTCGACCTCTTCTTTTGCCTTTTCTACCATTTCTTCAATTTTAGTTGGATGAATTCTTCCATCTTCTATTAATTTTTCTAATGCTATTTTGGCAACTTCTCTTCTTAATGGATCAAATCCAGATAAGATTACTGCTTCTGGTGTATCATCTATTATTAAATCAATTCCAGTTAATGTTTCTAAAGTTTTAATATTTCTTCCTTCTCTTCCTATAATTCTACCTTTCATATCATCATTAGGAAGGGCTACAACAGACACTGTTGTTTCTGATGTATGGTCAGCTGCACATTTTTGTATAGCAAACCCTATAATTTCTCTTGCATTTTTATTTGCGTCTTCTTTTGCTTTTGCATCTGATTCTTTTATTAATGTTGCTTTTTCATCACAAAGTTTTCTGTCTAATTGTTCTAGTAACATTTTTTTAGCTTCTTCTGTAGATAAACCAGAAATTCTTTGTAAAGTCTCTGTTTGCTTTGATTCCAATTCTTCTAACTTTCTTGTTTTCTCTTCGTTTGCTTGGAATTTTCTTTCTAGTTCTCTTTCTCTTTTTTCAAAATTATCAGAGCGTCTTTCTAAATTTTCTTCTTTTTGAATTATTCTTTTTTCTTGTAGTCCAATTTCGCCTCTTCTTTCTTTAATCTCTTCATCTAAGTCTGTTCTTGCTTTTAAAATTTCCTCTTTTGCTTTAAGGATTTCCTCTTTTTTAGTATTTTCTGCTTCTTTTTTTGCGTTTTGTATAATGTTTTCTGCTTCATTTTCTGCACTTTTAATTTTAGATTCAGCTGTTTTTTTTCTTAATACCATTCCTGTTGGTACACATACAGCTGCTGAGATAAGAAAGGTGATTATGGCTATTAATGTTCCACCCATAAATAATGCACCTCTTTCTATTTAATTTTCAATGTTCAGATTAATATATATAACTAAATCAACTCTTTTTTTAGAATATATTTTAACATTCTGTACTATTCTATTTTACATTGAATATTATAAACTGTCAAGATAAAGAAAGGCATTTTGTTAAGTATACCTTTAAAGTAAAGAAAGAAGAGGATGTTACTCCTCTTCTCTTAAGTTGATAGCATATACCAAAAAATATTCATTAGCTGGGGTTATTATGCTATCTATGGGTTTTGCTCCTATTTTTTGCATTACAGAACGTGAGGCCATATTGTCTTGCCGTATATAAAAATACATATAATCAAATCGTCTAAAATTTGATTTTACATATTTTATATATGCCTTCAAAGCTTCTACTATATATCCTTTTCCTCTGTGACTTTCTTCACAAAAATAACAAAGTTCCAATCCTCTTTTTGAAATATCGCTTTGCATTCCTTTAATAAAGCCTATAAATTCGCCAGAATTTATGTCTTCAATTATAAAGAATAATTGGTCACCCTGATTTATATGCACAAATCCGAAGACTTCTTCAACTTCCTCACAAGCAATAACTGAAAGGTATTCGAAGATAGCTTTGTCATGCATTAAAGGCGTTTTTAATTCTGCAATAATTTCTCCTACTACTTCTGGATCTCTTTCGATATTCCGAAGTGTAAGCCTTTCTGTTGTGAGTTTCAAGTCTAACCCTCCTAACATTTAATTTGATTCATTATATCACGTTTTATGTAACCAAGCAAGTATAAAATTGTAAATGTCTATTCCAAAACAAACCACATAGTCGCTTTTACAGTAAAATTGGCTGTATTTGCTTACTATCTAATGCTTCTACTACTGTTTTTAAAATGTATTTTGGTTCAAAAACTAATGAATATGGTTTTGTTATTGGATTATCTTGTCTAAAAGGAATAAAATATATGTTCTTTCTATTTATTAATTTTCCTATATTCTCTAAGCTTGCAGAAAGTCCATCATTTGTAGCTATTCCTATCACTAAAGGTATTTCGCTTCTTAAATGCGACTTTGCTGAAGTAAGTACTGGTGTATCTGAAATTCCATTTGCCATTTTCCCAAGTGTATTTCCGTGAACATGGTGCTATTACCATTATATCTGTTAAGTATCTTGTACCTATTGGTTCTGCTTCTTCTATTGTGTTTATAATTTTTTTGTTTGTAATTTCTTCTATCTTTTCTATAAACTGTTTTGCCTCTCCAAATCGACTATTTATATTATAACTATTAAAAGACATTATTGGTAAAACCTCGGCACCTTCTTTTATTAAATTTGAAATTTGAGGGATTGTTTTTTCAAATGTACAAAAAGAACCTGTTAAAGCAAATCCAATTTTTTTGTCTTTTAGTAACATGTTAAAAATCCTCCCCTCTTACATGTGTCTATATATTATATGTCTTTGCACATGTAGAGGTGAGGATTTATTTAATCTTTTGATTTTATACAAATTAATATCCCACTTTTTAATTCTATTTTAGCTTCTTTGTCTAATTGTTCATTACTTATTCCTATACTTTCTCCTATTTTTAAAGTTGCATTTTTTAATAAATACTTAAACCCTGTTAGAGTTACTCCTGTAGCTTGGGTTGTAAGAGGTATTAGAGATACATATTTATATTGGTCTTCTAGTTTAATTATAGTATCTTCTTCTATTAAAAATATTTTATTATTTTCATTTAGAATTTGACATTTAATACTATTTTGTAAGCATTCTTTTAAAACATGAATGTTTGCAATTGTATGATCTATTCTTGTTCCAATAGCACCTAAAATTATTATTTCTGTGCTTTTAATTTCAATAGCTAATTTTATTGCCATATGCGTGTCTGTAAAATCTTTTTCAGGATTTAATTTTATAATTTTACTATTAGGATATTTGTTTACTAATTTTACATCTACAGAATCAAAATCTCCTATAATATAATTTGGTGTTATTTTACAGGCGTCAAGTATTTCTAATCCCCTGTCTGCTGCTATTATATTATCAAAACTTGTATTTGATAATGTTTTGGTTAAAAGTTCTTTTGTTACACTTCCACCCGAAATTATTAATGTTTTCATCTTATCCAAATATTCCTCTTTTCTTTACTGGTGGTTGTTCATTCATGGTTTTTGCAAGTTTATTTAATAGGTCTCTTTGTTCTGCTGTTAATCTCTTTGGAATTTGTACTATTACAGTAAATACATAATCTCCATTCCAATTTCCATTTACAGATTTAAAGCCTTTATTTTTAATTGTAAATTTAGCTCCTGTTTGAGTTCCTTCTGGAATTCTATATATTTCTTCTTTTCCATCAACCATAGGGATTTTTAAGTCTGCTCCTAACGTTGCTTGAGTAAAAGTAATTGGTATTTGGCAAATTACATTATCACCATTTCGAGAGAATATACTGTGTCTTTTAATTCCTACAACTATGTATAAATCTCCCTTTGGTCCACCTTTTACCCCTGGTTCTCCTTCTCCTCTTAATACAACTGTTTGATTATCGGAAATTCCTGCTGGTATTTTTACTTTTATTTTTACTAATTTTCTTATACGTCCTTTTCCGTTTACAGTCTGGACATTTTTCTTTTATTATTGTTCCTTCTCCACCACAATTAGGACATGTTTTAGTTGTTTGCATTTGTCCAAGTATTGTAGAAACTGTTTGTTTTACTGTTCCTGTTCCGTTACATGCTGTACATTTTTCTGCTTTTGTTCCTGGTTTTGCTTTTTCTCCATGGCAAGTTGGACATTCTTCTTCTCTATATATTGATATTTCTTTTTCTACTCCTAAATATGATTCTTCAAAAGTAATGTTAATGCTATATTTTAAATCTCTTCCTTTTTTAGGTCCGTTTTTAGTTCTAGCACTTCTTCCTCCAAATCCTCCTCCAAAAAATGACGAGAATATATCTCCTAAATCTCCAAAATCAGAAAAGCCGTCAAATCCAGATGTAGAGTATGAATAATATCCTCCGCCGCCTGGATTTCCTCCACCAAAGCCTTGTGGTCCATCTGGTCCAAATTGGTCATACATTTTTCTTTTTTGTGGATTAGATAATGTTTCATATGCTTCAGAAACTTCTTTAAATTTTTCTTCTGCTTCTTTTTTATTATCTGGGTTAGCATCTGGATGATATTTTTTTGCTAATTTTCTATATGCTTTTTTTAATTCTTCGTCTGTTGCTGTTTTCTCTACACCTAAAACTTCATAAAAGTCTCTTTTATTTGCCATTTGTTAAATGCCTCCTCGTTTTTTAATTGTTTCTATAATAATCTAATTATTACACAAATAATTAAAAAGATGTGGGAAGTGGGCAGTGTGATTTATATGGTCAAGACTTCGCAGTCTTTTCCATATTTTTCACACTTCTCACCTCACACTTCACACTTCATTTAATTATTATTTGTTGTCTCCGTTGTCTTCTACTTTATAATCTGCATCATAAACATTACCATCATTGTTTGTTGTTCCTGCGTCACTAGCATTTTGTCCTTCTGCTCCTGCTGTATTTGCTCCGTTTGCTGCATTTTGTTTATATAATTGTTCTGATATTTGGTAGAAAGCTTGTGTTAATTTTTCTGTTGCTTCTTTTATTGTATCTGTATTATTTGTTTCTAATGCTTTTTTAACATTTTCTATTTCTGCTTCTACTTTTGCTTTTTCTTCGCCACTTATTTTAT